>DASSIZ010000037.1 GCA_035691485.1 Terriglobales bacterium | reverse complement strand
TGGAGTCGCTGACCGACCAGAACCTGACCGAATCGCGCAAGAAAACGCCGCGGGCATCCGACTACGCGCGGCGGATCGGCATGCTGCACGATTGCGGCATCCAGGTGAACGGCTCGTTTGTGGTTGGCTTCGACCACGATGGCAAAGACGTCTTCGTGCGTACGGCGGATTGGATCGAAACCAACCGGCTGGAATGCGCCACCTTCCACATCCTGACGCCATACCCGGCGACGCCGCTGTTCCGACAAATGGAAACCGAAGGCCGACTTCTGCATCGCGACTGGACCCGCTACGACACGGCGCACGCGGTGTTCCGCCCCCGCCACATGACAGCCGAAGAGCTGGAGCAGGGGTACGCATGGTTGTACCAGCGGCTTTTTTCACACACCTCGATCTGGCGGCGCCGGCCGCAGCAGGCGAGCGCCGTGCCTGCCTACCTCGCCATGTCGTACCTGTACAAACGGTCCAACCGGCTCTGGCACCTGTTGATCCAGCACGACCTCGTACATGCGGTCTGGCGTCCGCTGGTTGAAATCACACGGTGGCGGCACGTTCAATATCGCAAGCGCCTGGCGGCGCAGTTGGAAGCCACGGCTTCGGGACAGGTGGTCCCTGCCGGCGTGTAGTTGGCGGCGTTGAGTTGCAAAGGATGCACATGCGGCGGAAACAGCGGGATGAAGCCCGCGCTCGGCGCCGCACGCATTCGGGCTACTCCATGCCGTTCACGGCGGTCATAACCGCCGGCACTTTGCGGGGCGCGATGGCAATCAAAAGCATTCCGGTGCCGGTCGGCACGTGCACGTTGTTCTCGGACTCCAGAACAATGTCGCCCAACGGATCGGAGTCCCCTGCCAGTCCGACGTCAAGATCGTCAAAGAATCCGTAGACGCCGCACGCGGCCGAGCCAAACACCCATAAGGCCATTTTGCGACCGCCATTTTCAATGCGGCAGCCGGGCTCCGCCACCGACACCAACTGCGCCAATACCCCGCCGTAAGCGGGCTCGCCAATCTTGACCCTGCCATGCATGACCGGTCCGCCGCCGCGATACACGGCATCGCCGCCCACCTGGTAGGTGGTCCAACTGGCCGGGTTGGGGTTGATCATGGGGCCGACCTTCGGCAGTTGTGCCTCCTCTACTTCCCACGGAGAGGCCACCGCACGCAGGGTGGTAATGAGCGGCATCTCGTCCCAATTCTTGGCGCGCAGCCGGTCGAACCGAATGCGGATGTAGGAGCTGCCGTCAGCATTTCTGCCGGCGTCCAGCACGTGACCGGTAACGTGGGAACCTTCGCGGATTTTGCCGCGATCGCCCAAGGGCACATCCTGCGCAATGGTGCCGGAAATCGGCTGGCCGGGTTTTACTTTCCGGGCGTCGAGCGTGCAATCCAGACTGATCGGCAACGCGGTTCCCGGCGGAACTATTGTTTGGTAGTTTCCGAGCACCGCCCACAAGAGAATGGCAGCAACTGTTCCCGTCATGGCGCGCCTCCTGCGTCAACTTCGAATACTGAGATGTCGCGCACGGCAGGCGAGGATCTCTCGCCGCGATCAACCGCTATTGGGCAGGGATGGACCGCAAACCTTCAGCCCGGGTTCCGGGGTGATCGCAGCCGGGAACCGGCCGAAGGCCGTCCAGCATCGTACAATAAGGATAGGGAGCACAAGAAAAAGACGAGGACGGCGTGTGATCAAGTCTCTCCTGGATCGGAAGATCGAAAAGCGTCCCGCGCAGGTGCGTTTGCAGGGACGGATCCTGTTTCTGACGGAGGACCCGGAACTGATCCGCAAGCAGCTTGCCGGCTGGGACCTGCCGTGGGACACGGCGCATCCGGAGAAAAACCCCAAGCTGCGCGACGACATTTCCACCGACGAGATCACCCCGGCGCACATCTGTTTCTTCTTCGACGAGACGCTGGGCGAATTTCCCTACACCGGGCTGAAGTGCGGCCAGGAAACGCCCATCAAGCGCGGCGACGTCAAGCGAGGCGGCTTCGTGGCCGCGGTGAGCGGCAAGCGGCGCGGCAAAGGGTCCAGCCGCGAGCAGTCGCCGTATGCGGAGCGCTGCGCCGGAATTCATCTGGTGATCGCGGAGAACATCGAACGCATATACAAACAAAACTGCCAGAACCTGGGCCTGCTGACCTCGACCGATTTCTCGCTCATCGATTGCGTGCGCCGCGGCGAGGAGATTCCGCTCTCTGTCTTCACCCACGGCGAGGACGAGATCACGCGCCAGGTGATCGAATATGGGGGCCTGTTTCCGTTCAACGTGGCGCGCATCCAGGGGAAAGTTACGGTGCCGGCGATTAGCACGGGGTCGCGGGCGATGACGATCGCGGAAAAGATCTTTGCGAGCCATATGGTGGATGGGCCGTCGGCTATCGGCCATCGGCCATCGGGCCATGAGCGGCAGGGTCCCGCCGACAGCCAACAGCCGACAACCGAGGGCCGACTGCCGAGAGCCGTCCGCCCCGGCGACACCGGATTCACGCGCGTTGACCTGCGTTTCTCGCACGAGTACGTCACCCCGATGGCGGCCATTTTCTACGACCACTTCGTGGGCAAGGGCGTGCCGGTGAACGATCGAGACAGTATCAAGTTCTTTCGCGATCACCTGACTTTCCTCGATGAAGTGATGTCGGAAGAAAAGCGCAAGATGGGGCTGCTGGACCTGGCGACGCAGCTCAAGTTCAAGCAGCAGGACTTCGCCAAAGAACAGGGCATCCAGCTGCACGGCGAATTGAAAGATCGCAAGGGCAGCGAGGGCATCTGCCACTCGGTGATGATCGAGAGCTATGCGCTGCCCGGGCAGGTGAACGTCGGCTCGGACTCGCACACGCCGCACGTCGGCGCCATCGGCTGCGTGGCCTTCGGCATCGGAACGACTGACGTATTCAATTCGTGGATCACGAAAGACGTTCGCGTGAAGGTGCCGGAGTCGGTAAAAGTCCTGATCCGCGGGCGCCGCAAGCCGAACGTGACGGCGAAGGATTTCATCCTTGCCGTGCTGGCTCTGGATTACGTGCGCAGCGGCAAAGCGCTGGCGAAGGTCATCGAGTACGCGGGCGAAGCGGTGGAAGAGTTGAGCGTGGATGAGCGCGCGACGCTGACCAACATGGCGGCGGAGATCGGCGGCTTCACCGGCATTGTTGCGCCGGACAAGAAGGTTGTGGACTTCCTGGTGGAGCGCCGCGGCATGGACCGGGCTCAGGCGGAGAAGCTTACCCGGGGATTGCAGAGCGATTCCGATGCCGAGTACGCGCACGTGATCGAACTCGATGCCAACGAGATTTACCCGATGGTGGCGACGCCGGGCGATCCCGGCAACGGCAAGTTCGTGCGCGATCTGAACACGCCGGTGCCGGTCGAGATCGCTTACGGCGGCACGTGCACTGCCGGCAAGAATGAAGACATGGACATGTACGCGCGCGTGCTCGCCGATGCGCTGAAGCAGGGCAGGCGGGTTGCCGCTTCGGTGAAGTTCTACATCCAGTTCGGATCGCAGGAGACCCGCGACTACTGCATTCGCCGCGGTTACCTGGAGGTGTTCAAGCAGGCGGGGGCGATCGTTATCGAGCCCAGTTGCGGCGCCTGCATCAATGCCGGGCCGGGGGTTTCGACGCGGCCGGACCAGGTGGTGATCAGCGCGCAGAACCGCAATTTTCCGGGACGTAGCGGGCCGGGGCAGATGTACCTGGCCAGCCCGCTGACGGTGGCGGCAAGCGCGGTGGCGGGATATATCACCGAATACGAACCGGCGGCAGAGAGAGAACCAGCGATTGCATAATGCTGGTTGAGGGCGCGGGGGTTTTGCTAAAATCCCGGCCTTCGGCTAGATTCTTACATACAGACCCAGCAGCGAAGGGGAGAAACGACCAATGGCATACGTAATTGCGGAACCCTGCATCGGCACCAAGGACACGGCCTGCGTCGATGCCTGCCCGGTGGACTGCATCCACCCCAAGAAGGACGAGCCGGCGCACGCCAGCGAGGAAATGCTGTATATCGATCCCGTGGAATGCATTGATTGCGGAGCGTGCGTGCCGGTGTGCCCGGTATCGGCGATTTTTGCGCTCGACGACCTGCCGGACAAGTGGAAACAATTCACCGAGCGTAACGCGGCGTACTACGGCCGCACCCCGGCGTAAACAAAAATTTTCCAGCATTGCGGCGCGCATTCCGGAGTGGGATGCGCGCTTTCGTCTTTTTCCCACGGAGTAGCGGTAGCCTCCGCCTCGCAGGAACCGGGGAGATGAAGCAGCTGCCCCGATTCTGAGGCATTCTGGACGCAGGCGGAAAGAAGTGGGGGTGCGCTTTCCCTGCCTGCGTGCCTCAGTTAGAATCATGGTTTACCCACGCTGGAACCGGCGCTTTAGCCAATCGAAGCCTTATGCCTCTCAAGGAATCCGAGGCGGTCGTGCTGCGCAGCTACCCGCTGCGCGAGGCTGATCTGCTGGTGACTTTTTTCACCCGCGCGGAAGGCAAGGTGCGCGGCGTGGCGCGCTCGGCAAAGAAGTCAAAGCGGCGTTTCGGGGGCGCGCTGGAGCCGCTGACGGTGGTCAAGCTGTATTACGAGGATCGCGAGCGGCAGGAGCTGGCACGCATCGACTCGTGCGAGATACTGGAATCGCCGCTGACCGGGGCGGTGGATTATCCGCGGGCGGTGGCGCTGGGACACGTGGCGGAACTGCTCGACGAATTGCTGCCCGATCGCGAGGCCAACGACGCCATCTTCCGGCTGACTTTGTCGGTGTTGCGAACGCTGCGCGCGGGCGCCATCTGGATGCCGCTGACGTACTTCGAGCTGTGGCTGACGCGCCTGGCCGGGTTCCTGCCGGAACTCGGGGAATGCGTGGTTTGCGGCGAAAGACTGAACGGCAGCAGGGCGTATTATCACGCGCTGGTGGACGGGCTGATGTGTCCGAACGACAAGCGCCTGGCCTCGAGCGAGATGACGCCGGAATCGCGGGCGCTGGCGGCGGAGATGTTTCGAGCGCCGGTGGATTCGATGGCGGAGCAGGCATGGCCCAAGGCCAAGGCGGCGGACCTGAGAAAGTGCCTGGTGCAGATTCTGGAACGGCATTTGGAGAAGAAGCTGGTGACGGCAAGCATGCTGGAGAGGCTTCAGTAGCTATTAGCTGTCAGCCCTTAGCTCTTAGCTCGGAGCCAGAAACGTTCCAGCTAAGAGTTAAAGGCTAAAAGCTAAATGCCCAATAAACAAAACGCGCCTACGTTTCAGGAACTGGTCCTGAAGCTGTCGAATTTCTTTGCCGACTACGGGTGCGTGCTGCAGCAGCCGCATGACGTGGAAGTCGGAGCGGGAACGATGGCGCCGGAAACCTTTCTGCGCGTGCTGGGGCCGCAGCCGTACCGCGTGGCGTACTACCAGCCGTCGCGGCGTCCAGCCGATGGACGCTACGGCGAGAACCCGAATCGTCTTTACAAACACTTGCAGATGCAGGTGATCCTTAAACCTCCGCCCGAGGATGTGCAGGGGCTGTACTTGCGCTCGCTGGAGGCGATCGGGATTGACCTGCGACAGCACGACATCAAGTTCGAAGAGGACAACTGGGAGGCGCCGACGCTGGCGGCATGGGGTGTCGGCTGGCAGGTGATGCTGGACGGGCTGGAAATCACCCAGTTCACCTACTTCCAGCAATGCGGCGGAATTGATCTGGACCCGATGTGCGCGGAGCTGACGTACGGTCTGGAGCGGATCGCCGCATTTTTGCAGGACGTGGATTCGATTTATGAGATCACGTGGGCGCGCGATCCGAAGACCGGCGCGGTAGTCAAGTACGGCGACGTGCGCCTGGCGGACGAAGTCCAGTACTCGGCTTACAACTTCGAGTTGGCGGATGTGGACCGGGCGTGGAAACACTTCGAGATGTTCGAAGACGAGTGCAAGGAGCTGCTGGCGGAGTTCGCCAAGCTGACGTCGGAGAAGAAAGAAGAAGGAAAAAAGGAACGGACGCTGGACGAGGATTTCCCGGCGCACCTGCGGGAAGAAATTCGAAAGTTCCCGCTGCTGCCCGCCTATGACTTGTGCCTGAAGTGCTCGAACTTGTTCAACATCCTGGATGCGCGGGGAGCGATCTCGGTCACGGAGCGGGTGGGAGTGATCGCGCGCGTGCGGCAGTTGGCGGTTGGGGTGGCAAAGGCGTGGGTGACGCAACAAAAGGCTGTCAGCCGTCAGCTTTCAGCTGTCGGCGAAAACACGCCCGTGCAAGCCGCTGAACCTCTTAAGGTCAGCGCGAAGCACGTTGCCGCATTTCAGACAAATCAGGAAGTAACCGAGAAGCATTGACACTCGGGAAGTGCGGAGCGCTACAAATGCGTGTGATGTGCATCACGCGTCGGGTACGACGGCAAGTGGGACAATAAGCAGCTCGTAACATGGCAGATTTCTTGCTTGAGATCGGGCTCGAAGAGATTCCGGCGCGGATGATCGATGGCGCCGAGGCGGAGCTGTGCAAGCGCGTGGCGGAGCTGCTGCAGCGCGAATCGCTGGCACAAGAAGCCCAACTGGAGCCGTATTCGACGCCACGGCGATTGGCGGTGCTGGCCCGCGGAATTGCGGAAACGCAGGCGAACGCGGAAGAGCAGGTGCTGGGCCCATCCGTGAAGGTGGCGTACAAGGACGGACAGGCGACCCCGGCGGCGCAGGCTTTTGCGCGCAAGGTGAATGTCGACGTTGCGGCGCTGAAGACGGTCACCACGCCGAAGGGCGAATACCTGGCAGCAACGGTGACGCGCAAGGGGCGCACGGCACATGAAATCCTGGCGGAAGCGCTGCCGAAAGAAATCAGCGCACTGTACTGGGCGAAGAACATGTACTGGCGCCCAGGCAAGCCGGAGCGGTTCGTGCGCCCGGTGCGCTGGATGGTGTCGCTGCTGGGAAATGAAGTGGTGCCGGTAGAGTACGCGGGCATTCGCGCGGCGCGAAGATCGCGCGGACACCGGGTGCTGGGCAAGGATGTGGAGATCAAGGAACCGGCGTCCTACGCCTCCGACCTGAAGCATGAGGGCGTGTTCGCGAAGCGCGAAGAACGACTGGCGCTGATCCGCAAAGAACTCGACCGCTGCTGCCGGACGGTGCCGGGCGCGCGCTGGCGCGAAGACGGCGAACTGCTCAATACGGTCGTAAATCTCACCGAATATCCATCCGTCATCCTCGGCAACTTCGAGCGCGAGTTCCTGTCACTGCCGGAAGAGGTGCTGGTCACGGTAATGCGTGACCATCAAAAGTATTTCGCGGTGGAGGATGCCGGGGGAAAGCTGGCGCCGCATTTTCTGGCGGTGCTGAACATCGACGGCGATCCGGCGGGAATTATTCGCCACGGCAACGAGCGCGTGCTGCGGGCGCGGTTCCGCGATGCGCGCTTCTTCTGGGACACCGACCAGAAGCGCCCGCTGCGGGAGCGCGCCGAATCGCTGCGGAACGTCACCTTCCAGAAGGACTTGGGCAGCTACTACGACAAGACGATTCGGGTGCAGAAGCTGGCAAGCCAGGTTTCCGAGACGCTGGCGGACGCGAACGTCAAGGTGCGCGCAGGCATCGTGCACAAGGCGGCGCTGCTGGCCAAGACCGACCTGACAACCGAGCTGGTGAAGGAGTTCACCGAGCTACAGGGAATTATCGGCGGCCTGTACGCGAAGGCGCAGGGCCTGGATCCCGCCATCGGTGACGCAATTTACGACCAGTACAAACCGGAGTCGATGGAAGACAGGGTGCCGCGTACGATCGAGGGCGCGGTGCTGGCGATCGCCGACAAAGCGGATTCGATTGCCGGCATGTTCGCGCTGGGGCTGATACCGAGCGGGTCGAA
>DASSIZ010000036.1 GCA_035691485.1 Terriglobales bacterium | reverse complement strand
ACCTCGTGGTTCGCTATTGTAGCTGGAAATTAACTCGGCGGAACCGGCAGGGCTAAGCCGTGCCCTTTCAAAGCCTCAGGAGTCAGGCCGCAACTACTTCACAACGATGTTGACCAGCTTGTGAGGCACCACGATCGCCTTAACGATCTGCTTGCCCTCGATTGCCGTCAGGACTTTCGGATCGTTCAAGGCGAGCTGGCGGACGTCCTCTTCGCCGGAGTCTGCCGCCACCAGCAAGCGCGCGCGGATCTTTCCATTCACCTGGACCACGATCTCAACTTCTTCCTCGCGCGCCAGCGCCGGGTCATATTGCGGCCAGGGGTGGCGCAACAGGCTTCCCTGCTCGCCCAGCATCTCCCAAAGCTCATGCGACAAGTAGGGGGCAAAGGGATGCAGCAGTAGCACAAGGTTGCGCTGCGCCGCCGCCAACAATGGAAGCGCAATGAGGCCGCGCTCAATCTCCGGCCGCAGCAGGTAGAACTCGTTCACCAGCGACATCAAGGTTGATACGCAAGTATTGAAATGCCAGCGGCCGGCGAATTCGTCGGTGATCCGCTTGATCGCCTGGTGCATCCGTCGCTGCATACGGCGCGCCTCGGGTGAGAGCTCCGCGGGTAATGCGTCTCGCCATCCCGGCGCATTCGGCTTCGCATTGGCGGCGACGAAGCGGTACACGCGCGCCAGAAAATCCTGCACGCCTTTGACGCCTGCATCCTGCCAGTCCAGGTCGCGATCGGGAGGAGCGGCGAACAGCGTGTACATGCGTGTGGCATCGCCACCGTAGCGCGCAACCATGTCGTCGGGCGTGACCACGTTGCCCTGCGACTTTGACATCTTGGCGCCGTCCTTGATCACCATGCCCTGCGTAAACAGGCGCTGCACCGGCTCGGAATTTTTCACCAGGCCCATGTCGCGCATGAACTTGGTCCAGAAGCGCGAGTAAATGAGGTGCAGGATGGCGTGCTCGACTCCGCCGATGTACTGCTCGATGGGAAACCAGTAATTGGCGATGCCGCTGTCGAACGGCGCCCGCTCGTTGTGCGCGTCGGTGTAGCGGTAGAAGTACCAGGAGGAATCGACGAAGGTGTCCATGGTGTCGGTTTCGCGACGCGCCATGCCGCCGCACTTCGGACACTTGACGTTCACCCAGTCGGTGACGCGGCCGAGCGGAGAACCGCCGGTCAACGTGATCTCGACGTTGTCCGGCAGCCGGACGGGAAGATCCTTTTCCGGCACCGACACTACGCCGCAGCTGCCGCAATAAAGCATGGGAATGGGCGTGCCCCAGTAACGCTGGCGCGAGATGCCCCAATCCTTCAGGCGATAAGTGACCGTGGGCTTGCCGAAGCCGTGCCCCTGGGCGTAAGCGGCCATTCTCTGCATCGCTTCGACGCACCCAAAGCCGCTAAACTCGCCGGAGTTGATGAGCAGCGAATCGGTCCCGGTATACGGGATGGTGGAATCGCCCGGGTTTTCGTTGCGCGGAAGGATCACGACGCGGATTTCGAGATCGTACTTTTTCGCGAATTCATAGTCGCGATCGTCGTGTGCCGGCACCGACATGATTGCGCCGGTGCCGTAATCCGTGAGGATGTAATTCGCCACCCAGATGGGCAGCTTTTCCTGGTTGAACGGATTGATGGCATAGCGCCCAGTGAAGACGCCATGCTTCTCGATGGCGCCCACGTCCCCGGCTTCCTTCGCCTTGCGCTGTTCCGCCAGCAGCGCGCCGATCCGGTCGCGGAGATCGGCATCGTCGCCGACAAGTCCGGTCACCAGCGGATGCTCGGGCGCGAGCTGGATGGAGGTCGCTCCGAAAATCGTATCAATGCGCGTGGTGAACACCGGAATTTTGTCAGCCGCGTTTTCCAGCTGGAATTCCACCAGCGCGCCTTCGCTGCGGCCGATCCAGTTCTGCTGCATGATGCGCACTTTTTCCGGCCAGCCGGAAAGGTGGTCGAGGTCGCGCAATAATTCTTCGGCGTAGTTGGTGATGCGCAGGAACCACTGCTCCAACTCGCGCTGCTCGACGGGCGTGGTTTCATGACGCCAGCAGCAGCCGTGCACCACCTGCTCGTTGGCAAGCACGGTGGCGCACTCCGGGCACCAGTTCACCTTGCTCTTCTTGCGATAGGCAAGGTTCTTCTCGTAGAGCTTGAGGAAGAACCACTGGTTCCAGCGGTAATAGTCGGGCAGGCAGGTGGTGACTTCGCGCTCCCAGTCGTAGGCGAAGCCAAGGCGCTTCATCTGCGATTTCATGTGCTCGATATTGCGGAGCGTCCACTCGCGCGGCTGCACCCCGGCCTTGATGGCCGCATTTTCCGCCGGCAATCCGAAGGAATCCCATCCCATCGGATGCAGGACGTTATAGCCGTTCATCCACATGAAGCGCGCCAAGGCGTCCCCGATGGAGTAGTTGCGCACGTGTCCCATGTGCAATGCGCCGCTGGGATAGGGCAGCATTTCCAGGACGTAGTACTTCTTCTTGTCGGTGCTGGGCGGTTCGGCGCGATAGAGAGACGAGTCCGCCTGGAAGCGGGCAAACCACTTCTCCTCGATCGGCTGGGGATCGTAGCGCTCCTCGCGTTTCTCGGTGATTTGCGGCGTGTCGGCCATTACGACGTTGTCCTGATGAAAGTAATTCTTGATTTTACAAGGTCGACGGTCGATGGTCGATGGCCGGCGGCATCATTGCCAGGTCAGCACTGACCGGCGATCATCTGCGGCTGCTTTTTCTTCGCACACGCGAGGGCGTGCTTCGACTTCGCTCATGAACGGCTTGTGCCACATCGGTCACCAATGATTTCAGAGCTTCGACATTCCTCGCATCGTCGCCGGGCTCGTCGATTGGCGTTTCGGCGATAAATGCGCATTTCGCCAATCGCGGATCGTTCAGCAGCCGTCGGAAAGGCTCCAGGCCAATGGTTCCCTTTCCGATGTGCTGGTGCCGATCCAGCCGGGAGCCGCGCGCGGCCTTCGCGTCATTACAGTGCCATACCGGCACGTTCTTCAGCCCGACCGTCTGGTCCAGGCGCGCCAGAGTTTGCTCATAGCCTTCCTCGGTGACGATGTCATACCCGGCAACGTGGGTGTGGCAGGTATCGATGCAGGCGGCCACTGGCACGTACTCGCGAAGCACGCCCACCAGAGCCGCCACCTGCTCGAAGCTGCCGCCGAGTGAAAACTCGGCGCCGGCGGTATTTTCGATGAGGATGGTCAATCCCCCCTGCCCCAAGTCGAGAGCATCCGTAGCTTCGGCGATGGCGGTCGCGGCCTTCACCAGGCCTTCCTCGCGCGTCATGCCTCGGAACGAACCGGGATGAACCACCAGGTACTCCGCGCAGAGGGCGAGCGCGCGTACCACTTCGCCGCGGAAAGCGACAATGGACTTACGGTGGAACTCAGGGTTACCGCCGGCCAGATTCACCAGGTAATTCGCGTGGATGACCAGCGGCTTCAGATCGTAGTCGGCGCGCAGCCGGTTCATCACGTCGCATTGTGACCTGGACAGCTCGTAGGGAGCCCACTGCCGCGGGCTGGAGGAGAAAATCTGGAACGCGCTGCAGCCCAGCCGGTAAGCGCGCTCGGCGGCAGTCTCGGCGCCGCCCGCGGTCGAAGTATGAATCCCTATCCGCCGGGAGGTCCGCCACGGCGGCGTCTTCGGCGGCGGCTGCTTCAGAATGTCGCGCTGTTCCTGGGCCATGGACCGGGGCACGGACACTTTAGATTGCCGATTGGCGATTGACGATTGCCGATTTCTGGCGCGGCGTAGCGACTGTGCATCGAACACCTGCAAATACTCGTCGGCTACAATTGCGTCATGACGAGCAACGCCGAACAGGCAATTCGTGCATGGCTTGAGCAATGGCTGCGCGCGTCGGCCACGGGAGATCACAGGACCATGTCCGCCATGCTCGCCGAAGACATGGTTTTCCTCGTCCCGGGGCAGCCGCCATTCGGAAAACGCGAGTTCACTGCCGCGTGGGAAGGACCGATGCGCGGGGCCAAGGTGGAATCGCAGTCGGAGTTGGAGGAGTGCATCGTCAGCGGTGACCTCGCCTGCACCCGCACCCGCTTGGCCGTTGCCATCACCAGCCCGGATGGCAAAGTGTCGCGTGCCCGAGGCTACACGCTGAGCGTCTTCCGCAAACAAGGCGACGGACGCTGGCTCCTTGCCCGCGATGCCAACCTGCTGACACCAGAAATCGTTGGCTGAGACGAGCGACTCGCGTTCTATACTCCGGAGCACAATGAAAATTGCCAACGATGTCACTGAACTGATAGGGCGCACGCCGCTGGTGCGGCTGAACCGCGTCACCGAGGGCTGCCGCGCCACCGTGGTCGCCAAGCTGGAGAGCTTTAATCCCTGCAACAGCGTTAAAGACCGCATTGGAGTCAGCATGATCCGCGAGGCCGAGCGCGCCGGACGCATTCATCCCGGCAAGACAACCATCGTCGAGCCGACCAGCGGCAACACGGGAATCGGCCTGGCATTCGCGGCCGCCATTCGCGGCTATCGCATGATCATCGTCATGCCCGACACGATGAGCCAGGAGCGCCGTGTCCTGCTGCGCGCCTTCGGCGCCGAGGTGGTGCTGACGCCCGGCCTGAAGGGCATGAAGGGCGCGATCGCGAAAGCCAACGAGATTGTTGCGCAGACGCAAGACGCATTCATGCCGCAGCAGTTCGCCAATCCCGCAAATCCGAAAATTCACTTCGAGACCACGGGCCCGGAAATCTGGGAGGACACGGACGGCAAAGTGGACATCCTGGTCTCCGGCGTCGGCACCGGCGGCACCATCACCGGCGTGACGGAGTTCATTCGTCCCAGGAAACCCTCGTTCCGCGTGGTTGCGGTGGAACCCACCGAGAGCGCCGTGCTCTCGGGCGGGCAACCCGGCCCGCATAAGACGCAGGGAATCGGCGCGGGATTTGTGCCCGACGTGTTGCGGACCGATTACATCAGCGAAGTCATCGCCGTTCCGAGCGAAGAATCGATCGAGATGGCGCGCCGCATGCCGCGCGAAGAAGGCTTACTGGTGGGGATTTCCTCGGGTGCAGCGGTGATCGCGGCATTGAAGGTCGCGCGCCGGGAGGAGAATGCGGGCAAGCTGATCGTGGCGGTTCTGCCCGACTTCGGCGAGCGTTACCTGAGCAGCGTGTTGTTCGCGAAACTGCGCGAGGAAGCCGAGCACATGAAGACCGAGGAAGTAACGGTTTAATCAGGCGCCCGGGCTGCTGTCATGCTGACTGCAGCGAAGCATCGCGCTCGAGGGCGAGCGCGCTCCAATTGTCGCGGCGGCGGCGGTGGCAGTAGACTATTTGTTTCGACAGGGACCGAGGTTTCTATGCTGGTTGTCATGAGCGCGCACGCCACCGAGGCGGATGTACGCGCGGTTTGCGAAAAAATCGAGTCGGCCGGGCTGCGCGCGCACGCGATTCCCGGGGCGCAGCGTACCGCCATTGGCATCACCGGGAACCAGGGGATGGTGGAAATCGGGCTGGAAGACATGCGCGGCGTCCAGGAAGTCATCCGCGTCAGCAAGCCCTACAAGCTGGTCAGCCGGGACGTCAAGACTGACAACACGGTCATCACATTTGCCGGCACCGATACCACCATCGGCGGGCCCGAGCTGGCCGTCATTGCCGGGCCGTGCGCGGTGGAATCGCGCCAGCAGGCATTCACCATCGCTGAACAGGTGGCCAAGGCGGGCGCGCGCTTTTTCCGCGGCGGCGCTTACAAGCCACGCACCTCGCCCTACGCCTTCCAGGGAATGGGCGAAGAAGGCCTGCGCATCCTCGCCGACATCCGCGAGCGCTTCGGGTTGCTGATTGTCACCGAGGCGGTCGATTACGAGTCTCTTGAACTGGTGGAGAAGTACGCTGATGTCATCCAGCTCGGCGCCCGCAACATGCAGAACTTCTCGCTGCTGAAGCGCGCCGGGCGCGCGCGCCTGCCGGTCTTGCTGAAGCGCGGCATGTCGGCGACGCTGGAAGAATTCCTGATGGCCGCCGAGTACGTGATGAGCGAAGGCAACTACAACGTCGTGCTCTGCGAACGCGGCGTTCGGACCTTTGCCGACCACACCCGGAACACGCTCGATTTGAGCATCGTGCCGGCGGTGCATCGTTTGAGCCACCTGCCGATCCTGGTCGATCCCAGCCATGGCACCGGCAAGCGCGACAAGGTCATCCCGCTCTCCCGTGCCGGCATCGCTGTCGGCGCCGACGGCCTGATTGTCGAGGTGCACCACGATCCCGATCGCGCCATGTCGGACGGCCCGCAGTCCGTCTATCCTGAGCAGTTCGCGGAATTGATGGACGAAATGCGCCAGATCGCCCCGATTGTGAAGCGCAAGGCGCCGCAGCCGGCGGCGGTGTCGGCAGCAGTTAGGAGTTAGGCGTTAGCGGCAGGAGTTGAGAGTCCGCCAGTTGGCGCAGCAGCGAGCTGCGCCCTTCTTGTTAGAATCACTTCCTATTGAACAAGAGCCTACTCGTCGCCGTGGTTGTGCTTGCAGTGCTAGGGGCGGCATGCCGGCGCCAGCGCGATTATCCCGGCGACCTCAATGCCTACGTCAGCAACGGCAAGAGCGATACCGTTTCCGTCATTGACCTTGGGCAGTTCAAAACGGTGAAGACCATTGCGGTGGGGCACAATCCGACCGGCATCAGCGCGAACCCGAGGAAGAACGAGATCTACGCGGTCAACACGGAATCCAGCAACATCAGCTTCATCGATGCGGTGAAGAACACAGTCGTGGCCACCGTCGGCGTGCATCGCGCGCCCTACTTCATCGATGTCTCCGCCGACGGCACGCGCGGCTATGTTGCGAACTCCGGCTCGGCGAATGTGAGCATTCTCGACCTGGACAAGCGGCGCGTGCTGGCCACCGTCGGCGTCGGCGCGAATCCGGGCCTGGCACGCGTCTCGCCGGACGGAAAGATCGTGGTCGTTTCCAATCGCGGCGGCGACTCGGTCTCCATTCTCGATGCCGGCGCCATGCGCGTGCGCGCCACGGTTCCGGTTTGCCAGCATCCCGAGGACATCGCCATCCTGCGCGACTCCAGCAAGGCCTTCGTGGCCTGCACCGGGTCAGCGCAGGTGGCGGCGATTGACCTGAAAGCGGACAAGGTGCTGGCGCTGCTCGATGTCGGCAAGACGCCCATCCATCTCGCGCTTAAGCCCGACGGCGGCGAGCTGTTCGTGTGCAACTTCGATTCTGCATCGGTCTCGGTAATCGAGACCAACGCCAACGAAGTTGGCAGCACTTACCTGATCGGCAACCAGCCGGTGCACGCGGTCGTAAGCTCCGACAATTCCCTGCTCTACGTCAGCAATTTCGGTTCTGACGCCATTTCGGTGTTGGCGATCGATATCGGCCGCGTCGTTGATTCCATTGCCGTGGGCAATCGTCCCGACCAGCTGGCGCTGACCGCCGATGAAGATTTTCTGTTCGCGCTCGACACCCAGTCCGGCGACGTTGCCGTGGTGCGGCTTACAAGATTGCCGCGCGGCAACAAGATCAGCCTGCCGGAGGCGATCCTGAAAGGACAAAATCCTAACAAGCTGCGCGCACTGGTCACCATGGTGCCGGTCGGAATTCAGCCCAACAGCATTGTCGTGAAACAGGTCGTCCCCGCGAAGTGAGAGCATGGATATACTCGAAAATGTCCCGCTGGCGCCGATGACGACCTTGCAAGTCGGCGGCCCGGCGCGCTATTTCGTCCAGGTATCGACCTCCGCCGACGCTGCGCAGGCGGTGGACTGGGCGAAGTCGCGCCAGTTGCCGCTGTTCGTGCTTGGCGGCGGCAGCAACCTGGTAGTCGCCGACCGCGGCATTGCTGGACTGGTACTGAAAATTGCGATCGGGGGAATCGAACGGCGATCCGAGAACGGCAAGGAAGTATTTGAAGCCGGCGCGGGAGTGGAGTGGGACACGCTGGTCGCACGCGCGGTCGCGGCCAATTGCGCCGGGCTGGAGTGCATGAGTGGAATACCCGGCACCGTGGGCGGGACGCCGGTACAGAATGTCGGCGCCTACGGGCAGGATGTTTCGCAAACCATAACGGAAGTCCAGGTGCTCGATCTCCGCGATGGCCGCCTGTGCGCCCTTTGCAATGAGGCCTGCGGGTTCGAATATCGCAGCAGCATCTTCAACACCGCAGAACGCGGGCGATACATCATCTTGCGCGCGGCGTATGCCCTCGAACCGGGAGGAGAGCCGACGGTGGAATACCGCGACCTGAAGACTTACTTCGCGACCGCTGCGAAAGTTCGTCCCACGCTTGCTGAAGTACGGGAAGCGGTGCAGACCATTCGGCACTCGAAGGCCATGCTGATCGTGGAGGGAGAGGAAGACGCGCGCAGCGCCGGCTCATTTTTCAAGAACCCGGTGCTCGATGCGGGAGAGTACAAACGCGTTTCAGCGCTAGAAAACGGGCCGATGCCCAGCTATCCAACCGGCAATCAACGATTCAAAATTCCCGCCGCCTGGCTGGTCGAAAAAGCCGGTTTCCACAAGGGGTACGCATGCGGCAGTGTGGGAATCTCGCGAAAGCACGCGCTGGCAATCGTCAATCGGGGAGGAGCGACGGCGGCGGAAATCGTGGTCCTGAAAAATGAAATTCAGCGCGCCGTGTTCGAGAAGTTCGGTGTGGCACTGACACCCGAGCCGGTGTTTGTCGGCTTCGAGTAGCTCCGCAGATTATTTCGATTTTTCTGGTTGCGCCAGCGTTCGCAGATAGAGCACCAGTTGCCAGCGCTGCATCTCCGGCAGGCCGCTAAACGAGGGCATCCCGCGCCGCGTGTTTCCATTGGTGATCTTCCAGAACAGGGCGCCGTCCGTCTGCTGTTGCACGACCGGCAACCGCAGATCGGCAGCTTTTTTGGCCTTCAGTCCTTCGCCTGTGGCGCCATGGCAGGTGACGCAACTCTTCATGAAAACTTTGCGCCCACCCGCCGCCAGGTCCGGTGATCCCGCCAGCGGATTGCTTCGCGCTACTGCAGACTCTGGCGGCTGCCATGAGGGATCAGGCTGGTACTCCACGTTCTGTGCTCCAACCACGGCACACGCCAAGACCAGGAAGACAAGCAGTACGCGACTCACGGTTTGCTCCTGAACAGAGAGGCGACCTTCCGGCCGAACCCGTTCACCTCGTACAGGTACTTGAAACGCAGCAGCAGGGGCGTGCTTCCCGAGTTGAGACCGACCGCGGGCGAGAGGATGATCGCGCTGTTGTCGGTCAGGTTCCAGCGGACCACCGGCCCCAGGTAATGGGCCGTGTCGTGAAATCCAAACTGCTCGGTGCTGCCCAGCCCGCCGTAGAGTTCCAGGCCGGCGACGAAATTTTCCCGGCAGAACCGGCAGGAGCGACCCGACGCGAGTTTCGCCAGCGGCCGCCACACGCCGAGCGCGTAGCCGAACTCGAATCCTTCCGGCGCCGAGAGATTTTTTTCCACGATGAAGTTCTCAGAAATATTCCAGTCGTGAACCGTGCTGGAAAGGATCAGCTTGGTTTCCAGTTCGCGGGCGCGCACCCGCCGCAGGTCGGCGTTGGGCTCGTCGAAGCTGCTGGCATGGCCGACCACTTCCTTCAGGACGCGCGAGGCTTCGTTGACATTCTCAAATTCGAAGTACAACACCGGGTTGATGCGGTGCTCGCGGGCCAGGGGGCGGAAGCGGTTCTCCAGCCGCCAGCCGGTAAGAATCGTGCTGTCGGCTTCGCGCGACAGCCCCTCGAGGTAGAACTCGGCCGTCCACCATGCCTTCACGCCATATTCCAGTTCCAGCAGCGGAGCGGCGAACACCGGTTGGCCGGCGCGGGGGATGCCCAGGACATTGGAGAGCGAGATTTCCAGGTTGCCGGGCTCCTCCAGGTGATGGTCGTAGGTCACGAAATAGGGTTTGTCCTGGGCGCGGGCCAGGCCGGCAAGGGCGAGTACAGCGGCGATAAGAGTCAGGAGACGGCGAATCAAGAAAGAGTCCTCGCTGGCGTAGTATTGAAATTGAATTTCATTTTCAATTTCAACCATTCTGCCGCCGGTGGCAGCTTCCCGCCTGTGACCGGTATCACGCTGCAGTGTGATGTGAAGTTATCCCGTGAATGGGGGATTAGCACCGGCGACCAGAACCATCGCATACAGACAAGGAAACCAACTTTCCCTCAGGGGCTAAAGCCCTCAGCATTTGTGGCCCTTGGCGGCACGGCTGAAGCCGTGCCTTACCCAGGTGAAAACCGCGCTCGAACTGCGGCCCTTCCCGGATCCCGGGGACGGGCTCAACGCAACCAGTGGCAGGAATACGTCTAGACCACCAACCAGACCTCAGGGGCTAAAGCCCTCAGCATTTGTGGCTCTTGGCGGCACGGCTGAAGCCGTGCCCTACCCAAGTGAAAACGCGCCCGAATTGCGGCCCTTCACGGATCACGCGGACGGGCTCAACGCAACCAGTGGCAGGAATACGTCTTGACCACCAGCCAGACCTCAGGGGCTAAAGCCCTCGGCATTTGTGGCCCTTGGCGGCGCGGCTGAAGCCGTGCCCTACCCGAGTAGGGGCAACGGCAGACGCCGTGCCCTACCCAAGTAGCGGCAACGGCGGACGCCGTGCCCTACCCAAGTGAAAACGCGCCCGAATTGCGGCCCTTCCCGGATCACGCGGACGGGTTTAACGCAACCAGTGGCAGGAATAGGTCTTGACCACCAGCCAGACCTCTCGCCCCGGTTCCAGGCTCAAGGACTGCTGCGCCCCAGGCGTGAGGTGGACCTCCATCTCCAGCCCCTCTTCCGCACCGGCTCCGCAGCGCACCCGTGCCACCACGGTGACATCACGGCGCTGGAGCGAGACGATACGGCCCGCCAGGATGTTGCGCGCGCTCAAGCCCTGCGGCCTGCTCGACGCCAGCAGGATGTCGCCGGCGCGGATTCCGATGCGTACCGTCTCCCCGGCCTGCACCCGGCCGAGCGGCGCCTCCAATGGCACTCCGCCGGCGAGCCGGCAAGTCATGGTCCCCAGATCCTGATGCAGGGCGCAGACCTGGGCGTCAAAAATGTTCTCGAAGCCGGCCGCCTGCGCCAGCGATTCCCGGCGAGGCGCCTGCAACACCTCTTGCGGCGAGCCTTGCGCGATCAAGCTTCCCTGCTCGAGCGCCATCACCCGCTCTCCTAAGGCAAAAGCCTCGTCACGGCTATGCGTAACGTAGAGCACCGGAATGCGGTGCGCTTCGTTCCAGGCGCGCAGATCGCCGATGATCCCGCCCTTGGTGGCAACGTCGAGCGCGGAAAGCGGCTCGTCCAGCAGCAGCACGCGCGGGTCGGTTACCAGCGCGCGGGCGAGCGCCACGCGCTGACGTTCGCCACCGGAAATTTCGGCCGGTCGCCGATTCCGCAGGTGGCCAATCCGGAACGCTTCGACGATGGTGTCCACCGCTTTCCGCCGCTGCTGCGGAGCGACCCGGTGCAACCCGTAAGCGATGTTGGCTTGCACGCTCATGTGGGGAAACAGCGCGAGCGTCTGGAACACGTACGCGACCCGCCGCCGCGACACGGCGACATCCACCCCCAAGGCGGAGTCGAATAGGATGGCTTCGCCGGCGGCGATTCGCCCCTGGTCGGGCTTGAGCAACCCTGAAATGCACTCCAGCAGCGTGGTCTTGCCGGCGCCGGATGCGCCGAACAGCATTGTGATTCCGGCCGGAGCGCTGAATGACACCTCCAGCGCGAAGCTCTCCGAGAGTATCTTGCGGAGTTCGACGGCAAGCGTGGCTGGTGCGGTTTCAGTCGTAGCGGGACATTGTAGCGGGTCAGGGTGTTGGGCCCGCAAAAGCGTCAGATCGGAATGGTTGGCGTGGACTGCGACTGTTTCCTAGTTTTGCTCACCGCCGTTTTTTCCGCCTGCTGGACACAAATCACATCTAAGCTTTTCGTGTAATGGGAATCACGGCCTTTTTAGCCTTGTTTCACGTCAGTTTGCGGACGGTGAAAGTAGTGCGCGCCAAAATCATATCGCAAACCAGTTTCCTGGCAGCAGCCACAATCTGGACAACGCTGCGCAAGTGGGGCGGCCCGGGGTTGTTGGTTATCGGCATCGTTGACAGCTCCTTCATTCCTACGTTCGGCAGCCTGGACATTTTCAACGCGGTGCTGGCCGCGCGCCACGCCGACCTGTGGTGGTACTACGCGGTCATGAGCACCGTGGGCTCCGTCATCGGCGCCTTCCTCACCTACCGCATTGCCCGCCGGACCGGCAAGGGCTGGCTTCAAAAGCGGCTCGGCGAAGCGCGGGTGATGCGCGTCAACAAAATCCTGGAGCAATGGGGCAGCGCGGCGGTCGTGATCGCGGTGATCGCACCGCCTCCCTTTCCCAGCTCTGCCTTCTTTGCCGCGGCGGGGGCGCTGCAATTTCCCATACGCAAATACCTGACCGCGGTCATCGCCGGACGTGCGTTTCGCTATGCCCTGGTCGGCTGGATCGCATCCCAT
>DASSIZ010000035.1 GCA_035691485.1 Terriglobales bacterium | reverse complement strand
CCGTGGGTCAGCGTCCCAAAAATCTCTCGAGCCCCTTCAGGGCCGGCACGCCGTTCCACGAGGGCGTCAGCCCGAGGTGCACCCGGCTCCGTCATTCAATTTTCAAAACTGCTTTATGAGCAATGTCATCCTGAGCGAGGGTGCACGCCCGAGTCGAAGGACCCCTACACCGTCCGCACCGCGCAACCGCCGACAGGCATTCCAATCCCTGAACAACCCTGTCATCCTGGGCAAAGCTCAGGATCTATGTTTTAAAAATGGATGAGTGAGCGCCGTCAGACTCGCTCCAGCACTTGCAGCGTCCGCTCGTTGCGCACGTTGCCGGTGTTCAGCGTCGACTTCGGCTCCAGCAGCATGACGTGCACTTCCTCGTCCGCGATCGGCATGTGCTCCACCCCGCGTGGCACGATGATGAACTCGCCCGGCCGCACTTTCTCCTCGCGCTCGATCCCGCGCTCGCGAAACTTCATGCGCATGGTTCCGCGGATCACCAGGAACAGCTCGTCCTCGGCGTCGTGATGATGCCACATGAACTCGCCCTTGAATTTCACCAGCTTGACGTAGACATCGTTGACCTCGCCCGCAATCTTCGGCGACCAGTAATCGGAAAATTGCGCCAGCTTGTTCTCTACGTTCACCACTTCCATCGCTATCCCTCCGTTTCCGCCGTCACCGGCGACGGCGCCTCACCCCGCTTGCTGTACCCGATCACCGTGATCACCGCCAGGGCCACTGCCGCGGTGATGAACAACCGCCGGATCCCCAGCACCTGCGCCAGGTAGCCGGAGAGCAGCAGGCCGGTAACCTGCGCCACCGAGATCAAGGACATGAAGCTGCTGCTCACCCGCCCGATCATCGCGTGCGGCGTCTCCTGCTGCATCAGCGTCTGCGCCGGCACAATCACGAACGCGATCGCCAGCCCCAGCCCGAACAGGCTCACGGCCGCCATTGTCCGGTTCGCAAATGTCCCCAGCAGGCCCGTGGAAAAACCGAGCGTCAGCAAACCCGCGATTACGATGTCTTTCTTCGACCTTTGTTTCGCGAACCGCTGCACCGACTGCGTTCCCAGGATCAGTCCCACGCCGATCATCGTGCTCACCAGGCCGTACAGGAACGTTCCGCCCTTGAGCATGTCGCGCACGTAGATGGAGATCAGCGGGCTGAAGCAGCTCAGCACGAACATCGCCACCACCATCGCCGTGACCACGAACGCCAGGTACGAGTGCGTGAAGATGAAGCGATTGCCGCTCGAAAACTCCCTCAGGAATCCCTGCACGCTCTTTCCCGATGGCCGCGGCGGGTTGATCACCAGCGTCCCGACCATCATGGCCGAGAACACGAAGCTCGCCGAATCCAGGTAGAAGCACGGGTTTTCGCCCAGCCACGCGATCAACGCGCCGGCGAGCACCGGGGACAGCAAACGCACGGTATAAAACGCCTGCGCCATCATGGCGTTGGCCGCCAACAGTTTCTCCATCGGCACCAGCGTGCGTACCGTTACCGACTGCGCCGGCCCGAAGAAGCTGGAAAATGCGCCCAGCGCCGCGAAAATCGCGCAGATTTGCCGCACGTCGGTTGCGATCACCGCCAGCAGCACCAGCGCGGCGCGCGTCAGGTCGCTCGCGATCATTACCCGCTTCACGTTCCAGCGGTCCACGAATACTCCCGCCAGCGGCCCAATCAGCGCCAGCGGCAGCATGTAGGACACCATCACGAAGGTTACCTGCACCGCGTTGCCGCGCCAGCGGAACGTGATCAGGCTGATGACGCCGAACAGCGCCAGGAAGTCCCCGAAAATGGAAACCAGCTGCGCCAGCCACAGCTTGCGGAAATCCGGCTGCTGCAGTATGGCGCGCATGCTCCCCACCGGTTTTGCTGCGCTTGCCATGTGAGTATCGTTCGCGGTTGGACTGCTCTGGCGAGTGCGCTCATTCTACTTCCGACTGGGCCGCGCGCAGAAGCAATTTGGGATGAATCCGGCGCGCGGTTTACACGTTTGGACCCGAGTGGACGAGAGGCCTTCGAGACCACCGCGCACCCAGCCACTAGCCACCAACCCCAAACCACTAGCCACTTGTTAGAATGTTCCCAGTTCCCCGTGCGTCGTTCCATTACATTCGCGCTCACTCTTCTGGGTCTGTTTGACTCTCTCTACCTGACGTGGGTCTATGCCTCGCCCGCGCATGCCATGGTTTGCCTGGGCAGCGGCTGCGACGAGGTACGCGCCAGCCGCTTCGCGCACATCCTGGGGCTTCCGACGCCTCTCTACGGTGTCGCCATGTACGGCACGCTGGCGCTGCTCCTGTTGCTGGAACCGCTGGTGCCGCCCGCCACCGCCGCTTTGTTCCGCCAGCTCTTTTCATTGATCGCTGCCCTTGGCGTCGCCGCTTCCCTCGTGCTCACCCTCATCGAGGCCTTCGTCATCCATGCCTGGTGCGCGTGGTGCGTGGTCTCGGCGATTGCCATCGCCTTCATCTTTCTTTTGTCACTCTCGTTTCTCCGCTCGCGCTTCGACGATTCCGCCCAGTCGCGTTCCACACTCATCAGCCACGCCCTGGTGCTGGTGTTTGCCATCGCGCTGGGCGCTCGCGCCTTCACCTGGTTGCAGCGGCACGCCGAAGCCCAGGTGCAAGCCGCCGAGCCGAGCGCCGCCGACATTGCCGAGCGGCTGGTGCGCGCCGACAGTCACGGCGCTGGAAATCCCCAAGCTCAAGTGACCTTGGTCGAATTCGGCGACCTGCAATGTCCATCCTGCGCCGCCGCCGAGCCGGAATTGCGGCAGCTGCGGCAGCAATACGGCGACCGCGTCCGCTTCGTCTTCCGCCAGTTTCCTTTACCCCAGGTTCATCCGTACGCTCTGCACGCCGCCGAGGCCAGCGAGTGTGCCGCCCAGCAAGGAAAATTCTGGGAGGCGGTGGAACGTTTCTACGGAGCCAACGGCGATCTGAAGGACGACTCGCTGGAGCGCTACGCCGACGAACTGGGCCTCGATACCGCGCAATTTCACCAATGTCTTACGACCCATGCGACGCGCGCGCTGGTGCAGCGTGACACGGAAGACGGCCGCGTGCTCGGAGTGCGCGGCACGCCGACATTTTTTCTTGGCCGTAACCGCATCGTCGGCGCGCCCGAGAAGTCCAAATTTCAGGCATTCCTGAACGAGGCCCTGGCTGCCGCAGATTCTGTTCCAAGTACCGGTTCATCAGCCTCCGCAAACGGCCAGCCGAAAACATCAGCGAACTCGGCTGTGCCCTCCGGTTCCAATCCTTTCCTCAATGTGGCCGGCAACTCCATCGACTGCTCCGCCGACGCTCCCAAGGGCCCGGAACCCGCGATGGTCCATACCGCCGAAGCGGCGAAGTTATATCGCGAGGGAGCTCGCTTCGTGGACGTGCGCTCGGGCGAGGATTTTAGCCAAGCTCACATCCGGGGTGCGGGCAACATTCCTTTGCTGGAAGCGCAGCGCCGCGCTACCGAATTGCCTCGCGACAAGACCATCGTCCTTTATGAGGCGGGCAGCGGCGGCAACAACGACGTCTGCGCCGCCAGCCGCGCCGTGGGACGCGTCCTGCTCGGCCATGGCTACAACAAGGTTGTCGTCTACCAGGACGGGCTCGCCGGGTGGCAGAAACAGGCGCTCCCCACCGATCGCTGACCGTATGTGTAGCGACGGAATCTTATTCCATCGTCTACGCACTACACTGTGAGCAGCTTACTGTTTCAGAGGCAAAGCTCGAATTAATTTCCTAAGCGCGTGACCGGGAACTGCATGTGTAACGGCGGAATTTATTCCAGCGAACAATCAAAAATAACCGGGATATGTTTGCCCGGTCGGAAACGGCCGGGCATTGAATCACCCACCAACCCAGCGCGAGCGCAGCGCGCCCGGCACGCTGTTCCAGCCCAACGGCGTAAGCCTTGGGGGAAAGCCCCAGGTCTAAACCACCAGCCCGAGCCACGAAGGGGCGAGGCCGGCACGATTTTTGCGAGGCCGCCAGCCCCAGCAAAACAATGCCCGGCCGTTTCCGACCGGGCAAATTTGTGTTCTCACGTTTACCAAATCTGTTCTTACTTTGCCGGCCGCTTCTGCAATCCCGATGAACGTGCTGCCGCCGGACGCATGGTCAGCGGCTGTGCCAGCTTGTAGCTCAACTGGGTCTCGGCGGGGATTCCCTGCTTCTTGCCGGTAAGCACCTGTGCTCCTGCGCCGGCGCCACCGCCCGCCAAAGCTCCGATGGCCGCGCCTTTTCCGCCGCCCAGCAGCGCTCCCAGCACTGCGCCCACGGCTGCGCCTCCACCGACGTATTTCGCGGTGCGGGTATTGGCGCCCAAACCAGAGCTGCCGGTGCTTTTGCCGCCGCCGGCTGCCGACAGATCATAGCGGCGCCCGTTCACCGTCACCGAGCGCAGATCCAGCAACATGTCCTTGCCGTCGTTGGTCGCGGTGGCAACCAGCCGTGCATGACTGCCGCGCGGAACGACGACCGCCCCCGAAGTTCCCGGAACGTCATCGCTGACCGTCGCGGTATAAACCGCGCCCGCAGTCGGATGCGCGGGTACGGCGGTGTCGGTACGGACCTTGATTTCAGTCCCTTCGCCAATCGTGGACACCTGCGCCCATGCCGACACGCCGGCAAGCAGCAGGAAAATCGTGAGTAGCTGTAGTTTCCTCATAACCTTGTCTCCTCCCAAATCACACCAATCGTTAGGTACCCAGATGCCGCCGCCCGATAGCGGGTGGGCTGCAGCCACTCCCGGCTCAGCCCAATACGTGTTCAGAGGTAAAAGGGATTTGGTGGCGGCGCAGAAGCGCGAGAAATTCTTCTCGAAAATCACGCCGGCGATGGTGATCTCCCTGTTCGCGAATATACTTTGCGACTTCATTCACGTTGGAGCTGCTCACGCTGAAGCTGCCATATCCCTGCTGCCATGCGAACAGATGACCCTGTTCGTTCATCCATTTTGAAGAATTTGCCTTCAGTGCGCGAATGATCGCCGCCACCGAGAGCTTTGGCGGCAAGCAGAGCAACAGGTGGACATGGTCTTCACCGCCCCCAATCGCAAGCACCTCGATGCCATACTCGCGCGCTATGCCGGCGAGGTAAGTCCAGAGTAGTTGTTGTACCGGTGCTTTAATCCAGGCACGGCGGCCCTTCGTTCCGAATACAAGATGGACGTAGTTCCGCGCGTAAGCGTGCGCCATGCCGCGAATTCTAAGCTGCGGCAAGCTCGCTGGAACCGTCTATCAGCGGAATAACTACATGTCGTTCGGATATGGGAATGCCAGGCGCGTGGCCCGCGCGTTGTTCAGCAGAACCTGCATACGGACGGACCTCCGTTATCATTTTCGGTCGGTCGAAGATTCCCGTAATAGATTGAGACACCAACGTTCACCACCCCAGCGCGAGCGCAGCGAGCCCGGCACGTTGTTCCAGCCCAACGGCGCAAGCCTTGGAAAAAACGATTCAGGCGGCCCAATCCAGCGCGAGCGCAGCGAGCCCGGCACGCTGTCCCAGCCCAACGCGTAAGCCTTGGGGAAAACGATTCAGGCGGCCCAACCCAGCGCGAGCGCAGCGAGCCCGGCACGTTGTTCCAGCCCAACGGCGTAAGCCTTGGGGAAAAGCCCCAGGCTAAACCCCCAGCCCGAGCCACGAAGGGGCGAGGCCGGCACGATTTTCTTAGCCAATGCGCCGGCTCGGGTTGGGCAACAAAAAACTTCCGAATAAACTG
>DASSIZ010000034.1 GCA_035691485.1 Terriglobales bacterium | reverse complement strand
GACGCGGGTCGAGGGCGACGGCACGCTGCAGCGGCGCCACCGATCCAGGAACGTCCTGCAGGAGCACCGAACGAACCCGGCCCAGCCGGTACCAAGCCTCAGCATTGCCCGGTTCGCGGCGCACGGCCCGCTCCAGGAGGTTGGGGTCGGCGCTGTCCAAGGCGCGGGAAACGAGGTAGGCGCGTCCCGCGCGATAGACATAGGCGGCGGTCAGGCCGAGGCAGAGAACGGCGAAGAGGAGCTTGCGTCCGGGTGAGTGCAACTCAATGCGCATACCAACTCTGTGGCCCGGCCATGCGCGTCGTATGGCGATGGCCGGCCGTTGCAACGATCAGCTTTGCCGAGATTCGTTGTTGTAATAGCGGTTCTTCTGCCCGTACCCATACGAATAGTAGTAATAGTAAGAGCCGGGGGAGGTCAGATCGACGCCGTTGAGCAAGGTGCCGGTGATCCGAGCATTCACCTGGACGAGCAAGTCGCGGGCCTGGCGCAGCGCGTTCTTGGTGGTAACGTCGGAGCGCACCACCAGGACCACGGCGTCGGCGTGGACGGAGAGCACGACGGCGTCGGTGACGGACAAAACCGGCGGCGTATCAATCACGACGTGGTCGTATTCCTGCTTCCAACGGGTGAGACATTCCTGGAAAAATTTGGAAGCGAGCAGCTCCGCCGGTTGCGGCGGCGGCGGTCCCGCCGGTACGGCATAGAGATTCTCAATCACCGGGGACTTAATGACGACGCTGTCAAAACCCTTTCCGGTAGCCAGCAGCGTGCTGACGCCGGAGCGATTGGTCATGCCGAGAGCGCGATGCACGCTGGGACGGCGCAGGTCGCAATCCACCAGGAGAACGCGAGCGCCGGTCTGTGTGAGCACGACCGCGGTGTTGATAGCGGTGGAGGTCTTGCCCTCCTGCGGCAGCGGGCTGGTGATCACGACAACCTTCGGCGGGGTGCCGGAACCGGACAGCAGCAGGGAAGTACGCAGCGCGCGGTAGGCTTCCGCCGACTGGGAGCGGGGGCGGAAATGCGCGACCATCTGTGACTCAGCCGGGCTCTCCGAGGCAGGACCAGAGGTCGAGGTGGAGCGCGCCAGCAGCTTGCGCGTGGTGGAGCCAGCGCTCAACGGAATGACACCGAGCGAGGGCAGGGCGGCGATCGCCTCGGCTTCCTCAGGCGAACTCACGGTGGTGTCGAGCGATTCGATGAGGAAGGCCAAGCCAATGCCGCTGGCCAATCCGAGCAGCAGCCCCAGCACGATGTTCAGGCGCTTGTCGGGGCGAGCCGGCCGGGAGGGAATGGCGGCGCCGTCGACGACGCGGACGTTGCTGGAATTCAGCCCGGCGGACACCTGCGCTTCCTTGAGTTTCTGCAGCAGGCCGTCGTAGAGCTGGCGGCTGGTGTCGGCATCGCGGCGGAGCATGGTGTACTCAATAGCGTTCTCGTTGAGCTGGGTAGCTTGCGTTTTCTGGTTCTCGAACTCGTGGCGCAACATCGACTCGCGCTGCAGGGCTGCCTGGTAGTCAGCCTTCAACCGAGAAGCGTTGCGCTTCAATTCGGTCTGGATGGAGCCTTCGACGGCGGCCAACTGGTTGCGCGCTTCCAGCATTTTCGGATGCGAGGGTCCGTACAGCACCTGCAGCTGCGCAATTTGCGTTTTCAGCGTCGATTCCTGGGACTTCAAGCTGTTCAGCAGGGTGGCGTCGGCGGCCTTGGTGAAGTTGTTGATGACTTCCGGGTCGTCGGACTGGGCAATGCGGAAATTGGCTTCCTTCTGGATGCGTTCGGATTCGGCCTGAGTCAATTCCTTGTTCAACTCGTCGAGCTTGGAAACGATAACGTTCTGTTTCTCGTCGACACCGATGATCTGCTTCTGTTTCTGGTAGTCCACCAGGCGCTGCTGGGTGGTTTCCGCCTTGACGCGCAGGTCGGTCAACTGCTTGGAGAGCCATTCGGAGGCCTGCATGGTGGATTCGAAGTGGCTGCGGATATTGTGTTCGATATAGGCGTCGATGGTGTTGTTGACGACCTCGGAGGCAACCTGGGGATTGGGGCTGGCGAAGCGAATGTCCACCAGCCGAGTGCGCGGAACGGTGGCGACCGTCAAGCCGCCCTTGATCTTAGCTGCTGAGCGCGCGGTCTGGGTGACGTCCAGCTTGGCGGTGTCGCTGATGCCGGAGTTGGACTTGATGCCAAGGAAGGCCGCGGAGACGGGCGAGAGGCGCCGCGCGACATCGGCGGCCAGACCGTCGCTTTGCAGGATTTTGACCTGGGTTTCGATTTCGACGGTGTCATCGTCGCCCCCACCGGCATAGGCGTTGGCATCCTTGAAAGGAAGGATGTCCTGCGCCGGGCGGTTGATCTCAATGCGACCGCTGGCTTCATAAATGGGGGTCATGCGCAGGGTGGCGATGGTGGCCAGCGTGGTCACAATGACCATCGCGGCCAGGATCAGCCAACGGTGCTTATAAAGCGTGCGCAGGTACTCCCAGATGGAGACTGCTGGCGGCTCGACCGGGTAATAGCCGGAAGTGAAAGGAATGGTGGGAAATTCGACCGACGGCGGCTCGTAGGGAACAGGAAAACTGTTCCCCGCACTCAACTGCCTCTGATCCATCCACGGCTCCTGCGGCGACGCCGTCGGTTACGGCGGAACCGCTGCAATGTGTGGGTGCTGTGCGGCGATAGTAGCAGCTTTTCAAAATTTAAAAAAAGCTTCTGAGCGCGCGGGGAGCAACAAGAGATAATAGCTGCGCCCACGCTCCACAGTTTTTTTCCTCCACACATTGTTTCTGGCGAAACAGCATGGTGCTATATTCCTGAAAAACCTCGAACCACTTGTGTGCGCAAGGAAGCCTCTGGCAACGCCAGATTCGGACACGGAGCGGGCGGAAACCGTTATTGATTTCATCGAGCAGCAGTCGCGACCGGCAGCAGCGCCCGATGTCCCACGTCGTAGTGCCTCCAGAGAAAAGCGGCAACGATTCCCCGTGGTGGAGCGGGTGGAACCTGATTAGATAACCTATGTGCGGCATCGCGGGAATCCTGAAATTATCCGGCCCGGTGACAGCGCAGGAGGTCACGGCGGTGCTGCGCATGCTCGACGCCGAGGTTCACCGCGGGCCGAACGATTGGGGGGTTTTGTATCCCGACAGCGTCGGCAACGAGCCGCTGTTGCGGCGGGAAGTGGAGGCGCGCGGGCGGGGCCACGATTTTCAGTATGCGTCCGCGGGTTCAGGGATC
>DASSIZ010000033.1 GCA_035691485.1 Terriglobales bacterium | reverse complement strand
CCACGGTCTCAGCGAAAACGTCGGCAAGCTCTCGCTGTTGCACGCCCCATTTTTCCTGGGCCTGGTAACGGGCGGCGCCATGATCTACTGGTTCACCGGCGCTTCCACCCAGGCGGTGAGCACCGGCGCCTACCGCGCCGTTGAGTTCATCAAGGCCAACATCCGCCTGGAAGGCGTGGAGAAGGCTTCGGTCAGCGACAGCAAGAGAGTGGTAGAGATCTGTACCCAGTACGCCCAGAAGGGCATGTGGAATATCTTTCTTGCGGTGTTCTTCGGGACGCTGTGCTTCGCCTTCGTCGAGCCGTTCTTCTTCATCGGCTACCTGATTGCGATCGCCATCTTCGGCCTCTATCAGGCGATGTTCATGGCCAACGCCGGCGGCGCTTGGGACAATGCCAAGAAGATCGTCGAGGTCGAGTTGCAGCAGAAAGGCACCGACCTGCACGCCGCTACTGTCGTGGGTGACACCGTTGGTGACCCCTTTAAGGACACCTCCTCGGTGGCCATGAACCCGGTCATCAAGTTCACCACGCTGTTCGGCCTGCTCGCGGTCGAATTGGCAGTGAAGCTGACTACCGAAGCAGGCTCGGGGCTGACCCACATCCTTGCTCTCGGCTTTTTTGCTGTCTCTTTTTTCTTCGTCTACCGCTCGTTCTTCGGCATGAGGATCGGCGGCTTGGAGAGCGCGAAAACGGCGGTTGTGGAGAAGGAAGAGACGATGGCTCATCGATAACGTGCTTTTCAGGCACCGGCCACCGACCAGGGCCGATGGTCCTCGGTCGATGGCCGCTGAGGGTCGGTGTTGTCATCGGCTATCGACAATCGACTTCCTCTGCCGACAGGCAACCGCACCGGGTAGCCCGAATTACTTCTTCTCCTCTTTCATCGGCTTGGCTGCGGATGCTTTGCCTTTCAACTCGACCAGGATCAGCTCGAGAGGTTTGTCGCCGGTGTCCTCGGGCTGGTGAGTTACGGCCGGCGTATATCGCGCCTCCCCTGCCTTCCACGACATCGGTTCCTTTTTCCCATCAGGGTAGTTAAATTCTCCTTTACCGTCAGCGAGGAACACCGCCACCGAATTGGGGTGACTATGCATCACGGACTTTTCGTGCGGTCCGTAGTGCACTTTCAGAATCCGCACTTGGTCGTTTTCCTCCACTACCTTGTAATGCTTGGGATCCACCTTGACAGCATCCTGGGCCGACAGGATCGGGGCAAGGCACAGGCACAACGCCACCACCCCATACAGCACTCGTCGCAGTTGCATGTAGTTCTCCTTCTAGTCGTATTGGTTGTTTGTGAAAGCGCAACACGCTACCCGTAGAAGTCCAACGCTGTCAATCGGAAACACTGGGAGACGATCGAGCGCCGGCTTTATTCCAGCTCCAATTCGATTTTCTTTGCCGCCGGGTCGAGGCGGGCGATGCGAAAGCTGCGCACCTGGCCGGAGCTTGGAGCCAGCGCCTTGCTCGTTGATGTTACTTTTGCAGTGCCTTTCCAGCGCGCATTCAGCATCGATGTAAGCGACGACAGATCGGGCTTGGAAGACTGGGGGCTGTCCTCCTCCTTGCCCTTCGATTCGTGCTTGTTCCCCGCTATTTCCGGGATACGGCAGGTGGCATGGATGCCTTCGCCGAGTTCGACCCGGCCTTGCGTGCCTGAAATTTCCATCAGCCTTCCGGTGACGATATCGCCGGGCTTGTGCTCGGCCAGGTATTCATCGAGACCGGTGGCCGCCAGCTGTTTCATGCCGAGCGAGATGCGGCGCTTGTCGCGGTCGAACTCGAGCACCTGGACGCGCACCGTTTGGCCCACGCGCAGTACGTCCTTGGGATGTTCAATGCGTTTCTCGGCGCTGATGTTGCCGACGTGGACCATGCCCTCGACGCCCTCGGCGAGTTGAACGAAAGCGCCGAAACTCGTCAGGCTGGTAACCGGGCCTTCCAGGATGGAGCCGGCGGGAAAACTTTCCGCGGCTTGCGCCCACGGATCGCCGAGTGCCTGCTTGAGTCCGAGCGAAATGCGCCGATCGGCCAGGTTGACGCCAAGAATGACGGCTTCGACCGTGTCGCCTTGCTTCACCACGTCGCTGGCCTTCTTAATTCGCTTGGCCCAAGACATTTCAGAGATGTGAATCAGTCCTTCAACGCCGGGCTCCAATTCCACAAAAGCGCCGAAATCGACGATGCGCGTGACCGTGCCGCGCACGCGATCGTTGACCTTGTATTTCTCCGCCGCGGAATCCCACGGATGCGGTTGAAGTTGTTTGAGGCTGAGCGCTATGCGGCGTTTGTCGGCGTCGATCTTCACCACTCGTGCTTCCAGGCTTTGGCCGACGGTGAGAACGTCCGCGGGTTTGTTGACCCGGCTCCAGGAGAGCTCGCCCACATGGAGAAGTGCGTCAACGCCGCCGATGTCCACAAAGGCGCCATAGTCGGTGAGGCTGCGGACGGTGCCGGTTACGGTGTCCCCTTCTTTCAATTCGGAGTAGCGGTGCTGCCTCGAGGCGAAAGCTTCTTCTTCGAGAACGGCGCGACGATCCACCACCACGTCTTCATCGGTAACATCGAGCTTGGTGATGCGGCAGCGGATTTCCTGGCCGACAAGCTTTTCCATTTCGGCGGCATCGCGCGTGCCGGTGCGAGAGGCCGGCATGAAGGCGCGCACACCGACATCCACGCTGACCCCGCCTTTCACCACCGCCGTCACGGTGCCCATGATCGGCGCACGCTCGGCGAAAGCCTGCTGCAGCGAAGACCAGTCGGTGGGACGCTCCACGCGTGAGCGGGAAAGCTGGTAGTAGCCCTCGGGATCGCGTCCGGTCACGGAAACCGCGACCTTGTCGCCGGCTTTTACCGCTTCGGCCGATTCCTGCATCGCGGAAAGCGGCAGGATGCCCTCGGTCTTATAACCGATATCGAGGAAGACGGAGTCGGCGGTGACGGCGACTACCGTGCCTTCCAGTTGCTTGCGCCCTGCGGTAGGCTTGCGCGCGCTTGCCCGCTCGAATTGCTCCAACTGATCAGAGAACGATTCTGGTTCGGACATGGCCATTACGATAGCAGACAGGCCGGTCCGCGTTCACGCGCGCCGGGTTTCGCGTTTACTTGGTTGCCGCTGGCTCGGTCTGCTCGGCGCTTTTGTCTCGCTCCCCGAGCCCGATCAGCATCGACATGTCCTTCGGGTAAACGACATCGCGTCCGCGGGCCAGGAAGTGCGAGTAAATCGACATCGACGCCCCGTAAACACCCATCCCGGTGCCGAGAGCGCGTGAGTGCGCGAGCGCGCCCGCGATCATGCCAACCGCTTTGAACCCGGAGGCGCCGGTCGCGACTGAGCCCCCTGCGTCACCGCCGTTGCCTCGTCCGAGGTCGCGATCATGGTCGGGTGAAGCGGAGGCCGCCGCGAGCGCGACCGCGATGCCGGTGTTCAGGTAACGAGTCTTGGGAGTGGTGACCTGTGCTCCGCCTTCGGAGTCGAGCGCCAGATTCTCGCTCCGGCCCACCGATACGCCCTCCAGGCTGGCTTGGATTTGCTGCGCGATTCCGCTGGGCGGTACCAGCTGATGAAATACGATGCGCAGCTGCCCGTTGCGTTCGAAGCGGCGCGCCGCGCGCGCTTGCAGCACGGTGCCTTGCAGGCGGGTGCCCTGGGGAACGTAAAGACGATGCTCGACGATCAGCGGTTCGGTGATCACTGCTTCCACGCTGTCGCCCGCCTTCGATGTCGCGGAGCTGAGCGGTGTCACTAGTACGGCATGGACCACCGTACCGGTGGGCGGCGCGCTGCCGATGGTCATCAGCGCTTCCGGTTCGATCGCCTCGGCGCCGAAATTCAGCGGTTGCCGCAGGTCGGCGTTAAAGGCGGTCCCAGCGTCCAGGTATTGCGGACGATACGGCAACTGGGCCAACCCCATGCGCTCGACACGATGCACCTTGCCGGGCTCGTGCAGTTGGCGTTTGGCGAAGTCCCACTCCTGCTTGGCCTGTTGCCGAGCTTGTTGAATCTTCTTCGCTGCCAAATTTTTCCCTTTGCCAAAGGTGCCGGCCGGCTCGGCGGCAGGAACGAACTCCAATACGCCGCGTGATGCGGGCGATACGTCGGCGTCGAGCGGCACCTCTCGGCCGTCGGCCAGGCGCAGCGAATGAAATTCCACGTGCGCGGCGCGATACGGCGACAGGTCGGCATTCATGGCGGAAAGAATGCGCGTCTTGGTGGAAACGCGATTGATGGCGGAGATGCTGCCCAGAACCTCTGTACCGGCGGGCACGACCATGCGATCAAAAGCGAACAAAGGCTCCAGCAGTTTTCCGTGGACCTCGTCTCCGACGTGGTGAATCCGCACATCTTTGTCGAGGCCAACTTTCAGAGGTGTTCCTGCCGGCACGGACAACGGAACCAGGGCGGGCGCTGGCTCGGCTACCGCCGTCGCGGGCGCAACCGGGGCGGGCGCGGTGGAGCGCGGGGTCAGGACTTGGGCCCATCCGGCGCTAGACAAAAACACCACTCCAACGACGCTGACTAAGGTCGTTTTCACAAGAACTCCTTCGATGAGGTTGAGCACGCCCCGGCTGGTACCAGTTTACACGGTTTTGCACGGGGTAGCGCTCCGCTAGTCGCGAGATCGCCGGCACGGGCCCGGCAGCCGCCCCTGGACATCAGTGGAGTTCAGCGATGAGTTGAGCGGCAAGTCGCTGCTGACGCTCGGAGTCAAGCTTGCGACGCTCCGAGGTGAGATAGAAAACATCCACTGCCATGTGTCCCTGGGTGTCGATGAGCGCGACCTCGATATTGCATTGTTCGGCAGCGAGCAGGGAAGCGACGTCGTAGAGCAACCCGGGCCGGTCCTGCGCGATGATCTCAATCACCGTGCTGTGCGATGAGCATTGCCCGTCGAATTCCACTTTGGGCTCGATCTTGACCGGCGGTGTGCCGGGCCGCTCGCTCCTGAGCCGGTTCAGCACCAGCTTTTCCAGGTTGGCTTCGCCGCACAGAACTTCCTCCAGGTTGCGCTTGAAGCGCTCGCGCTCGGGCGGATTCATGGTCAGGGTTCCGAAGCGGTCGGAAAAATGAAAGGTGTCCAGGATGATTCCGGAATTGTGGGAGAAGGCATCCGCCTTGATGATGCTCATGCCCCAGGCAAAGAGAAATCCGGCGATGGTGGCAAACAATCCGGGCCGGTCTCCGGTAACGACCGTGAGTTCGAACAGATCGCGATTCAGGTTCAGCGATAGCTGGATGGCGCCATTGCGAAGCTGCGAGACGAGCTGAAAGTGGAACGCGGCCTGTTCGGCGTAAGTGCGCAGGTAACGCTGCGGCAAGCCGTTGAGGAATTCACGGATTTCCGTGGCCCGATCGGGAAAGGTGGAGATAACGCGCGCCACCTGGGCTTCGTCGCCGTGGACCCGCTCCTGGTCCACGCTGTGGTTGAGGCGCCGCACGGTGGCGATGTAAAGCTGCCACAGCATTTCGGCTTTCCACGGCGTGAGCGCGGCCGGGTTCACCGACTTAATGTCCGACCAGGTGAGCAGGCACAGCATTTGCAAGCGCTCGGGCGTGCCGATTTTGTCCGCCAGGTTGCGGATGGTTTCGCTATCGAAGATGTCACGGCGCAGTGTCGCCGACAATTCCAGGTGATTGGCGATGAGAAAAATGACGGTCTCGCGCTCGTGTTCGTTCAGCCCCAGCCGCTCCAGGATCCCTTCCGCAATCGCAACACTCGATTGCACGTGCTGGTCTCCGGGGCCGCCTTTGCCCAGATCGTGCAGCAGGACGGCAAGGTAGAGCAGATCGGATTCCTTGACCTCGCTGAGCATTTCCGCGAAGCGGCGCTCGCGATCGTCGTCCGAACCGTTTAACCGCTGCAGATTTTCGATGGCGAGAAAGGTGTGCTCGTCCACCGTGTAGCGATGGTAGAAATCCCGTAGCACCAGCGAATCGACCAGCTTGAATTCAGGAATGATTTGCGTCAACAGGCCGAGCGAATGCATGGCGCGCAAGGTCGGTGCGGCGTGCGGCGCCAGCAGGATTTCCCGCAGGTGAGACCACAGCGCGGGGCCGCGCGGGAGTCGCTCCGCGATTGTCGGGAGCACCTGTTCGGCGCGGCGCTCCGTGTCAGCGCTGAGCTTGAAACCGTGGCGCGCGATGAATCCGAACAGGCGGAGCAGGAGGTCGGGATCGGAGATGGCGGTAGCCTGCTGCAGGAAGACACGCCCGCCAACTACCGAGAAATCCTGGTTCGAAACCCGCGAACGCCACTGCTGGAATTGCTGGAATAGCGAGGAACGCGCCGGTGGAATGTCTTCCAGCACCTGGCTCATGAAGCGATGAATGGCGCGGGCGTGTTGGAAATACGTACGCATCCACGAGGCCGCATCGACGGCGGCCCGGTTGGACAAGCCGATCCCGCTTGCAGCGGCCTGCTCCTGCGCGTCCCAGGTGAGCTTGTTGTCATCGCGGCCATGCCGGTAGTGAAGAAAACAGCGCACGTCGGCGAGGAATTCGCAGGCGCGCCCGAACTGCACCTGCAACGCGGAAGGCACCAGTGACGCGCGATCGGGCCAGGCGCGCTGCTTGTCGAGGGCGGCGATCAGCGCCAGCCAGTACGCGGTGTGCTGGTCGCGCAGGCCGCCAGGGCATTCCTTCACATTGGGCTCGAGATGAAAAATCGTGTTGCCGAACTTGCCATGGCGATCACGCGCAAGCTGGGCAACGCCTTGCACCAGGGATTGCCATTCCCGGCGCACCAGGCGGGGGAGCAGATCGTCGTGTAGCTGCCGAAAGAGCGCCGCGTCACCGACAAGAAAACGGCAGTCAAGCAGCGAGAGCGCGCCTTCTACGTTTCCTGTGTCGAGGCGATCACACTCCCCCAGCGTGCGCATGACCGGGCTCGCCCGCAGCCCGGCGTCCCAGAGTTCGCGGCAGAGCGTGCTGATGTTGAGTTTGACCGCAGTCGGCGGCGCCTCGGCGCACAGGAACAGAAGATCGATGTCGGAGTGTGGGAAGAGTTCGCCGCGTCCGAAGCCGCCAATGGCGGCGAGCGCGAAGCCGCGGGCTTCTTCGCCGAGCATGGTGCGCCACAGCTTAACCACCAGGGTTCCGGCCAGTTCGGTCCGTTGCTGGACGGCGAGCCGGCCGTTGCCGCTGAGTTCGAAGCCGCGCGCGATGCGTGCCGTTTCCGAGGCGTAAAACTTATCGAGCGCGCCGGTGCTTGAGGCCGTGGACATGGAATTCCTCTCCGGCGGACGCGGTCATAAGGCGGTGACTCCCCGCTCTTCATTGCGAATGCGAATGGCTTCGTCGACGCGGGAGAGGAAGATCTTGCCGTCGCCGATTTTGCCGGTGCGGGCGGCATTCAGGATGGCCTGCACGGTGTTGTCCACGAGTTCGTCGTTGAGCACGATCTCGATCTTGATTTTGGGCAGCAGGTCCACCGTGTATTCGCGTCCGCGGTAAAACTCGGTGTGGCCCTTTTGGCGGCCGTGGCCGCGGGCCTCGATCACGGTCATGCCGTCCACCCCGATTTCCAGCAGCGCGTCTTTCACCTGGTCGAGGCGGGACGGTTGGATGATGGCTTCGATTTTTGTCATAGAAACTCGTCGTCGATGATCGGTAATCGGTGATCTGGAGGCACCTGAACACGGAACCTGAACGCGTTGAAATCCCGAAAGCCTGCAGCCTGCAGGCCCGAGGGCTGCGTTATGGCGTCGTGGCTTCCCAGTAATAGCCTTCCTCTCCGTGCTGCGTCAGGTCGAGGCCCTGGGCTTCTTCCTCGGCGGAGACGCGCAGGCCTACGACCAAATCTACGAATTTCAAAATGATCAGCGTCCCCACGATGGCAATTACCCACGCGATCGCGATTCCGGCCAGCTGGTTTCCCACTTGGCGCCAGTTGCCGTCGATCAAGCCCACGGCGCCGGCATTGCCCTGCGCGTCGTGGAACATAGGGTTGACCATGCGCGAGGCGAAGATGCCGGTGAGCAGCGCGCCGATGGTGCCGCCGGCGCCGTGGACACCGAAGGCGTCGAGGGAATCATCGTAGCCAAATTTCGTTTTCACCTTCGCCACCATGGCGTAGCAGGCAATGCCTGCGATCAGTCCCATGAGCAGCGCCGACATCGGTGAAACGAAACCGGCAGCGGGTGTGACGGCGACCAGTCCGGCAACCGCTCCGGAGATCGCTCCCAACGCGCTGGGCTTTCCGTTGCGAATCCATTCCGCCGCCGCCCATCCTAAGGCAGCGGTGGCCGCGGCAAAATGCGTGGCCACGAACGCGCTGGTGGCTAGACTTCCGGAACTGAGCGCGCTGCCCGCGTTAAAGCCGAACCAACCCACCCACAGCAGGCAAGCGCCGATGAAGCTCAGGACCACGCTGTGCGGCGGCATCAATTCCTTAGGGTAACCGAGACGGCGCCCCAGATAAGTGGCGCAGATGAGGGCAGACACGCCCGAGGTGATGTGAACCACCGTCCCGCCGGCAAAATCGAGTGTGGGAAAACGCCCGCCCAGGGCCGCGTTCAGCAGTCCACCCTTGCCCCACACCATGTGCGCCATCGGCGAATAAACCAGCAGCGACCATAGGATCATGAACAGCGCCATGGCGCTGAACTTCATGCGCTCGGCAAACGCGCCGGTGATTAATGCCGGCGTGATGATCGCGAACATCAACTGGTAAATCATGAACGTCTGCTGCGGGATCGTCGCCGAGTAATCGGCGTCCGGGGCAGCGCCGACTCCGTGCAGGAATGCGTGGCTCAGCCCTCCAATGAAGCTATTGCCCGGCGCGAAGGCGAGGCTGTAGCCGATGATCGCCCACAGCACGGTGACGATGGCCATCATGGCAAAGCTTTGCATCATCGTGCTCAGCACGTTTTTCTTACGCACCAGGCCACCGTAGAAAAGCGCCAGTCCCGGCCCGGTCATCATCAGCACCAGCGCGGCGCACATCAGCATCCAGGCATTGTCGGCGGAACCCTTGGCCTCGGCCACCTGCTGCTCGAGCTTTGCAATGCGGTCTGCCGGCGACTGGACATCCGCCAGCAGGGCGGTAATTGCCGTAATCGGAGGGGCCGTCGTGACGGCGAACGCCGAGCCTGTGGAACAAAGTATGAGAACCGTTACCACTGCCTTGATGCACAAATTCCGCATCGCAAAAACACTCCTACGATCGTTTGCCGGCGAAGGCGTATCGGAGAGAAATCCGACATCGAGCCTAACCTGTGGGGAAGGCGCCGGTCGAATTCATAAATTCAATCGAGCAGATAAATGGTTCTTATGGCAGTCGATAGTCCCAACCAGCGGCCGACGACTGGGGACGAACGGCTGCTGATAAGCTACCTGGGTGTCGCGCTCGGTGAAGGCCCACATTCTGCTGGTGCTGGTGACGCTGGTCTGGGGGGCGACCTTCGTTCAGATCAAGGACGCTCTGCGCGATATCTCGCCGCTGCTGTTCAACGCGGTCCGGATCACGCTGGCCTCGGCACTCTTGGCGTTGTTCTACAGGAGGGAGCTCGCTGCCATGTCGCGTGATGCGGTTCGCGCTGGCGTGCTCGTGGGTATCCCGCTGTGGCTGGGGTTCTCCTTCCAGACCACGGGCCTGCGCTTGACCACGCCGTCCAAGTCGGCTTTCTTAACCGGTTTTTCCGTGATTCTTGTGCCAGTACTGCTGGCGCTGGTCTGGCGCAAGAAAGTGAACGCCTGGACGGTGGCGGGCGTCTTCATCGCCTTTGTCGGTCTTTATTTCATGACGGTGCCGGCTGCAAACGGGAGCGGTTGGAACCTGGACAGCATCAATCGCGGCGACCTGCTGACCATAGGGTGCGCGGTTATGTTCGCGCTGCAGATCATCTTTATGGGACGCGCCATGCGCAAGCACCGCTTCGAAGGTGTCGCCACGGTGGAGGCGATTACTTGCGCCGCCATGATGTGGGCAAGCATACCCGTGCTCGAGCATGCGCATGCGCTCTGGTCCGGGCGCGTCATCGCGGCGATCCTGGTCACGGGAATCCTCGGCACCGGTGCGGCATTCACCATTCAGGCTTGGGCACAGCAATTCACCCCGCCCACGCACACGGCGCTCATCTTTCTGCTCGAGCCGGTGTTCGCGTGGATCACTTCGTATATCGTGCTGCACGAACGGCTGGGCATGAGAGCCGGCGCCGGCGCAGTGATGATCTTGGGCGGGATCGTGGTGTCGGAGATCAAGGGCAGCGAGGCCGAGCTCGAAGCGGAACTCGGAGAAGAAGTCACCCCGAGTGCCTGACACCTCTGCGCAACCTGTCCCGTGAATCTTATGGTTCCTCCCGCGAGGTTTCTTAGACTTTTCCATCCCCTGTACGTCTAATCAAAAAGAGGGAATTTCGCAAACCTCCGCCGCTGTAAACACGTATTCATGTTCATGGGCGAACCTTCAGGTATATCAGTGGAGGATCCGAGTGCTGTTCGAGATCGATGCTGCTTCTGATGTTACGGTGGTGCGCTGCTCAGGCCGGATCGTTCAGGGTGACGGGCGGGATGACCTGGTCGATGCGGTGATGTCGCAGGATTGCCCTCATATTCAGATTGATCTTCGCCGCGTCACTGCCATCGATGCCAGTGGGTTGGGAGCGCTGGTGGCGTTAGAGCGCTGGGCCAGGGACGGCGATCGCAAGCTGGAGCTGATCAATCCGTCAAAACGGGTTCGCCAGACCCTGGAGGCCACCAAGTTGAATTCAGTGCTGCACATAACCCCGTCCCAGGGGCGTGGACAGGCGGCGTAGTCATAGCTGGCGAATTTGTTCGGCAGAATCGGCGCGTTTCACGAGCTCAGAATGGTGCTCCACCTGATGTCTCGTGGGATACTTCACCCGATACGTACCGCTTTGGCCGAGTCTTCTTCGCGTAGCACCTTCAAGCGCTGACCTCCTATGGAGAGCACGGCGCCGCTGGGAATCGGCGTTTTTTCCCGGGCCATGACAAAGGTCCCGTTGGTCGAGCCCAGGTCCTCGAGAAAAAAGTCTTCCCCACGGTGGTACACCTTCGCGTGCGACCGGCTCATGGCCGTGTCCGTCGGAAAGGTGTAGGTGGCCTTAGTGCGGCCCCAGGTGGTCTGCTGGTCATAAATCGGGTAGCGCCTTCCATCCGGATTGAGCGAGGTGAACTCGGCGACGGCGCCATGCAGCATGGCGGTGAGTTCGCCCAGCCCTTTGCCGATCTGTGCCGCTTCGGCGAGCGCCGCCTCGTTTTCCTGGAACTCGAGCACCTGCGCGCCAAAGCTGATCACGTCTCCCTGCTGCAAACGATAAGTGCCGACCAGGCTGAAGAAGCAATCGGCATCGGGCATTGGTTCCAGGAACAATTGCCCTGAGTCGACCAGCATGCGCGCGTGCGCCGGCTGCATGTACTCGTCGTTGGGGAAGGTGAACTCACCCTGGGTGCGCCCGATCATTATCGGCTTCGACGTGATCTCGAAGTCGCGGCCGAGCTTTAGGTCGTTGCGAAGCTGCGCCAGCCTGTATTTGACCTGGAGCGGACAGACCATGGCGACCATGCTGTGCGAAGTAAGCGGCAGGGCGGCGTCGCGCCAGATCACTTCGTAAAGATCGCTCGCCTCAGCTTTCCCCTTCAGCGAAAACTTGCCGGCGTGACGCACCCGGAAGCGGCTGGCTGCGCCCAGCGCCCGTTGCAGCGTGTCGGAGATGAGGATTTGCTCCGGGCTGGCGGCCCCTTCCACCCGCGATGCCACGTTCACCACATCGCCAAATACGTCGTTCGACTTAACGAAGCCCATGCCTCGATTGATGCCGATGCGCACGGTGATGCGGTGCGCCTCCGGCTTGGCGGCGCTGTCGGCGGTGATTCCTTCCTGCATTTCGATGGCGGCGGCCACCGCTTCGGCGGGGTCATCGAAGGCGGCCATGATGGCGTCGCCGATGGTTTTGATGACGCGACCGCCGTGGCCCTCGACGCACTTGGCAAGCAGCGCGTTCACCTGGAACACCATCAGCAACCCCGCCGCATCGCCGAACTTCTCGAAGTAGGCGGTGGAACCCTTGATGTCGGTGAACAGCACGGTGATGTTGCGACGGAGTTTTTCCAGTTCCGCGGCGCGGTCCAGTTGTTGGGCGTCGAGGTTCAGGATGCGGGTAACGCCGTCATTAGAACTCATTGCAATCCCGGTTCCGTTCAGACCTCAGCGGCCTAGAAATTTCTCCAACGCCTCAAGGTCGGACGCCGCCATCGACGAATATCGTTTCGCGCGTTCCAGGTCGCTGTGGCCGATCGCGTCCTGGGCTTTGGCGAGGTTCAGTTTCATGCTCGCCGCTTTCGACGCGATGTCTCCTCGCAGCCCGAGCCCCATGCTCGCCTGCTGCCGTTGCAGGTTTTCAATGCTGCTGTTGGCCGATGCGGCGCGCCCGGTGAGCTGATCGATTTCGTGCTCCACTGCGTCCAGTTCGGCGGCGCGAGCTTTGGCGGCAGCTTCGGCGGCGGCCGCAGCTTGGGTGTCGGCGGCGGACAGTTGTGCGCCCGTCTTGCCCATCGCCTTCCTGGTGCTCGCCACCGGTTTGGCAGGCTCAGGCGGTGGAGCTTCAGCCGCTTTTGTTTCTGGCTGCGCCGCCTCCGGCGGGGGTGGTGACGCCGGCTGTGCTGGGGGCGCTGCCGGCTGCTTTATGGCTACCGGCGTTTCCGGCGCGGCCGAGGCTTTCCTGGTTTTCGGGATGTAGAGTCCGGCCAACACCAGCGCGACCAGCACGACCACCGCACCCAGGCTGATAAACAGCCCGCGATTGCTCGACGACGGCGCCGGCGCATACCCAGCCGGCGCTGCGGCCGCCGGCGTGGCGGGCAGCGGCGCAGGAGTGACTTTTGTGGTCGGCGCGGTTGGAGCCGCGGCCGACGTTGCTGCGGCCGGCACCGGGGTCGACGGCGCTGTTCTCGGCCTGGTGATCGGCGCGGTGCGGATGGCCGGGAGAGGGGTACGCGAGCTTACAGAGGTCGCGTCCTGCGATCCCTGCATCACCGTCTTGGATTCCTGCACGTCGCGCAGCACAATGCGCACCGCGTTGCGGAATGCATCGGCGGACTGGAAGCGCTGTTCCGGCACCTTCGCAATCGACGTCAGGATGATGCTGTTCAGACCTTCCGGCAGGTCCGGTCGCAGTTCAACCGGCGGGGTCGGCGTTTGGTTGATGTGCGCTGCCATCAATGAAAAACTGCTGTCGCCATGAAACGGGCGCTCACCGGTGACCATCTCGTAAAGAGAAATGCCGAGTGAATAGAGATCGGACCGCTCGTCCGTGCGCTCTCCTTTCACCTGCTCCGGCGACATGTAATTCATGGAGCCCAGCGTCGAGCCGGGCGCGGTCAGCAGGGTGGGTTCGTTCTCCGAGCGCGCAATGCCGAAATCCATCAGCTTGACCATCCCATCCAGCGTGACCATCATGTTGGCCGGCTTGATGTCGCGGTGGATCACGTGCTGCTGGTGCGCGTAGCTCAGGGCGTCCAGCACCTGGTCAATGTAGGTGAGCGCCTCCGGTACGGGGATGGGGCCGTTGGCGAGCAATGCCGAGATCGGCTGGCCTAAGACGTATTCCATGATCATGACCAGCTGATTGTCGATGGTGAGCGCGGTATGAAGCCTGGCGATGTGCGGGTGATTGAGCGCCGCCAGCACCTTGATCTCGCGCAGAAACCGCGCTGCCACCTCTTCCTGCCCGCTGATTTCCGGCAGCAGGACCTTCATCGCCTCAATGCGGTCGGTGATGACGTTGCGCACCTGGTAGACCCGGCCCATGCCTCCGGCGCCGAGAACTCTCAGGATTTCATAATCGCCAAGCCGTTGCGGGGTGTCGCTGGCCATGCTCGACTCCTGGATGAGACGGTGAAGCGGAATTGAAAGAAGGTCGCTTCGGCGATACGATTACCATCCCGAAGAGAGCAGGATTATGAGGTCATCTGGCGCGGGGGTCAAGGGCACGTGCGGGCTGCGGCAGCCATCCCAGCTCGCCCGAGAGAAGCAAATTTCGTGACCAAATTCGACCGGTTCACCGAATTTGTAGCAACGAATTTATTAAGAGCGCGTCTAAGCAGGTGTCGAGCTAATCGGGCGTAACCTTGAACTCATCCACCGTCACTTGCAATAAGTTTCCCTCTCGTGTATCGAATGAGTTCGAGAGCCGGAGGAATTAAGAAGATATGATTCTGCGCGCCAGCGCTTTTTGGCAGCGATTGAAGTCGCATCGATGGGCATCAACGTTCGCGGTGCTGTTCACCCTGGCGGTGGGCATCCTGATCGGAACCATCATCTCGTACGGCGTGAAGGGGCAGGAAAAGAGCAATGCTGCCGCATCTGACGCCACGCCGCTGACCGTCCCGTCCCCCAAGATGATCTCCAACCAGTTCACCCAGATCGCAAAACAGTTGGAGCCGGCGGTGGTGAATATCAATACCGAGTCGACGGTGCAAAATCCGCATCGCCGGCGGATGCCGGCTCCCAACACGCCGCAAGGTCCCGGCGGCGATGAAGACAATCCCTTCCAGGACTTTTTCGATCGTTTCTTCGGGCAGGGCCAGGGCCCGGGCGGTCCCATCCGCCAGCGCTCCCTGGGATCGGGGGTGATTGTTGATCCCAAGGGCTACATCGTCACCAACCGCCATGTGATCGAGAAGGCGGACCGCATTCGGGTGAAGTTCCAGGACGACCCGCAGGGTGCGCCCGGCCACGATGCAAAGGTGATCGGCAGCGACTCGGAAACCGACCTTGCCGTCATCAAGGTGGATGTGCCGAAGACGCTCCCCTACGCCAAGATCGGCAATTCCGATGGCATGCAGGTCGGGGACTGGGTGTTGGCCATCGGCAGCCCCTTCGGGCTGAACGCGACCGTTACCGCCGGCATTGTCTCTTACATCGGACGAAACATCGTTCCGGGCCGGCAATTCCAGTCCTTCATCCAGACCGACGCGGCCATCAATCCCGGTAACTCCGGCGGCCCCCTGGTCAATATGGACGGGCAGGTGATCGGGATCAACACCGCCATCATCACCGGAGGAGAAGGCTACGAGGGCGTCGGGTTCGCGCTGCCCTCAAATACCGTTGCTCAGGTCTACAACCAACTGATTGGGCCGGAGCACCGGGTCACCCGCGGCTCCATTGGTGTCGAGTTTGCGGCCGAGGCCAATCCTGCTGTTGCCCGTGTCTACGGCGTCAAGTCCGGCGTCACCATTGCCAACGTTGTTTCCGGCAGTCCGGCCGACAAGGCGGGATTGAAGGTCGGCGATACCATTGTCTCGGTGGACGGAAGGCCAGTGAAGAACGGCGATGAACTGGTGGGCGACATCTCCAGCCGCAGGCCGGGCTCAAACGCGAAGATTGGATACGTGCGCAATGGCAAAGAAGGCACAGCCAACGTGACCATCGCCAACCGCGCCAAGTTGTTCGCCAGCCGGTTGGGTGGGGAAGAAGGCGAGGAGGGCAATGAAGAGGCCCCGCCGACTCCCAGCAAACTTGGGCTGTCGGTGCAGAACGTCAGCCGCGAAATCGCCGAGCGGCTCTCGATTCCACCGGGTAAGGGCGTCATCGTCAGCGACGTCAAGCCGGGGTCCTTTGCCGACGATGCTGGGCTCAGCCGCGGCGACGTGATCCTGGAAGTTAACAAGCAACCTGTCAACAGCGAAGACGACTTCCGCAACGTCACCAACGCTCTCAAGAGCGGACAGGATGTGGTTTTCCTCGTCCGCCAGGGCCGGGGACGCAACCAGGGAACGATTTTCCTGGGCGGAACTTTGCCTTAAACCAGTAATAAACTGTGAAGGAGCACAAGGGCAGCCAATGGGCTGCCCTTTCTTCTGAAGCGTAGGTTTAGCGGAATTCATTCCGCCGACCTCGACGGCAAGAATTCCGTCGCTACCCAAGGGGATGTGAAAATTCAGGTCCTATTGACCGCAAATTGCCCGAGAGCGCCTAAGGCGAATTACTGGTTCCGCCGGCGAATGACACCGAGACGGCGCCGGGCGTAAGTCCACCAACTCTGGTGCAAATCGCCGGGGCCAGTTTGGCAAACTTTTTTGATTCATCTACTTACAATCAGGCAGCTTACGTGCTGCTTCAAGGCTTCCAAGTACATGACCGTCAGTGCCGTGGGCAGTGGCTGGCGGTTTGTGCTTGAATGGCGCTGACTACGCCCATTACAATTCCGGCTTCGGCCGAAATTCTAGAGGTGATGGTTTGAAGACCTACCGATATCGTCTTCTCAGTACTGCACTGTGCCTGTTGCTTCTGACGGGTATGGGCTACGCGAAGACGCACAAGTCGAAGAAGGACACAGCTTCGGCGAAATCGGGCAAGGTACATCGTTTCTCGCGCAAACGCGGCCAGCAGGCCATGAATCCGTCGCGGGTCAGGGAGATCCAGGCGGCGTTGATTCGCGAGAAATACCTTGACGGTCAGCCGACCGGCATCTGGGACCAGCGCTCCAAGGAAGCCATGCAGAACTTCCAGTCCAAGAATGGCTGGCAAACCAAGGTGATTCCCGATTCACGCGCCCTGATTAAGCTGGGATTGGGCCCCGATCATGCCAACCTGATCAACCCGGAGACGGCGGCCACATCGTTCATTCCGGGCGGTGGCAGCCCTTCCCACAAGGAAAGTTTTTAGAGTTCTCGCCTCCCCCGTTTCTCCCCTACGAAATGTATTCCCGGATGTACTCATCGCGGGAAGCTGCCAATTCCAGTGTTGTACCGTCGAATATGACTTTGCCGTCACGCAGGAGGAGGAACGTCGATTCCAGGTTTACCTTGTTCGGCCCGAGCGGCCGCATCCTGTTTGCCTGGGTGTCGAAGTAGTGGGTGGCCATGGTGTAGGCGTCCTGCATGCGGTGTGTGACCAGAAGCGCGCTGGTGTGGTAGACGTCGCGCTGTTTCACGATCAGCTCGATGATGGTGGTGGAAGTTACCGGGTCCAGCCCGCCGGTGGGGGAATCGTAGAGCAGCACCTCGGGCTGGGTTACGATGGCACGCGCAATTGCCACCCGGCGCCGCATGCCGCCGGAAAGCTCGGCCGGAAAAAGATCCAGGGTGTGTTCCAATTCGACGAATCGAAGCGCCTCGCGCACCCGCCGCTCGGTCTCTTCCGGGGGGACGTGCTCCTCGATCAGCCGGTAGGCGACGTTTTCCCGCACCGTGAAAGAATCGAAGAGCGCGCTCTCCTGGAATACCATCCCGATCCGCCGCCGCAGCGCGAACAGGTCTTCTTCTTTCATCTCGGTGACGTTTTCCCCCAGCACATGGATGCGCCCGCGGTCCGGTTTCAACAATCCCATCGCCAGTTTCAGGATTGTGCTCTTGCCGGATCCGGCAACCCCGAGCAGCATCTTGGTTTCGCCGTGAAAAAGCTCGAACGAAACGCCGTCGAGCACCACATTCTCATCGAAGGCGATTGCCACGTCCTCGAAGACGATGATGCGCTCTTTTTCCTGGCCGTTCGCGGGCTGGGCGGGTATAGGAGCCATCAGTGCATGCCGAAAATGATGAGCAGCAGGCGGGTGTAGACGGCGTCCATCATCAGGATCACCACGGAGGCGGCCACCACTGCCTGCGTCGTGGCGCGACCGACGCCTTGGGTGCCGCCGTGCGCCGAGATTCCGTAATAGCAGCCCACGGTCGAGAGGATGAAGCCGAACAGCAGCGGCTTGGTCAGACCCATGAACACGTCTGCGTACACCAGCGACTGGTACGCCGAATTCCAGTACTGGTAGCTGTCCAGTCCGAGAATGAAGTAAGCGATCAGGAATCCGCCGCACAAGCCGACCAGGTCGGAAATGATGGTCAAGAAAAACAACATGAACACCGACGCGATCACCCGCGGCGTTACCAGCTTCTTGGTCGGATCGGTGCCCAACGCGCGCATGGCGTCAATCTGCTCGGTTACCTTCATCGAACCCAGTTCGCTGGCCATGCCCGAGGCATTTCGGCCTGCCACCATCAAGCCGGTCAGCACCGGTCCCAGTTCGCGCACCATGGAGAGCGATACCAGTTGTCCCGTCAGCGAGAGCGCGCCAAACCGCGCCAGGGAATTCGCGCTCTGCAGCCCAAGCACAATCCCAGTAAACAAGCCGGTCAGCACCACCACCGGCACCGAGCCGACGCCGATACTGTCAGCCTGCTGCAGGGTGTCGGAAAGATAGCGCGGGTGCGCAAAGATGTTGGCCACTGCGCGCCACGCCAGCTCCGTGTATTCCTGGACCCGCAGCACGCTCTGTTTGGCCGCGTCGATGGGCGAGATCAATTCCATGCGGAGCCTCGGAATATAACAGTGGGCGGTGCTCAGTGGCTAGTGGCATTGCGGCGCGAGAGGGTCGCAAGAACAAGGAAGAGCGTAGACGAAAAATGGGCCGCACTTGGCGGCCCATCACAATTTTCAGAAATCCCGGTCGCTTACCATGGCCAACGGCGATACTGCCCGTTGCCGTAACCGTATGAGCCTTGTCCGTAACCTGCCTGGTAGCCCTGTTCGTACGCCTGACGATATGCCTGCTGGTACGCGCCCTTGCTGCCGTAGGCTCCGTTGTAACCTCTGGTCGCGCTCCGGTAGTTGTGGTCAGACGTCGGACGGAAGCTATGACCGCTCATCCGGTCGTTGCGCCCGTCGTTGATGCCATCCTGATAGCCGATCTGGCTGGCTTGGTTGCCGCCGTAGTATCCGTACCCGCGGTTGCCGTAGTATCCATACTGCCCGCGGTCGCCGTAATAACCGTTGTTGCCGTTGCCGTAATATCCGTACTGCCCGCGATTGCCGTAATACCCGTTATTGCCGCGGTAGTAGCCGTTGTTGCCGTTATAGTAACCGTCGTTGCGGTAACGATCCCGGTCGTGATCGCGGTCCCGGTCGTGATCCCGGTCGCGGTTGCGATCGTGGTCCCGGTCGCGGTGGTACTGTTTCTGGTCGTCACGATCATGGTCGCGATCGTGATCCCGATCCTGGGCCAGCGCGATTCCGCTCATCCCTATACTCAATGCAAGACCTGCCACCATTGCCTTCCACTTGTTCATGTCCATCCTCCGGCTGGCTCCCGATTTGCGAGACTTAGCGTCAATCACCGCATATGGAGTTCGTACCGTTACTAACTTAGAACCCCGTTCCGGGCGAAGCGACGCTGCAGACTTCCCAAGCCTGAGGTAAAAATTTGTAAGCTAGTTAAAGCACTGAAGCTCGGGTATTTAGCGGAGTCAAAGCTGAACCACAATGCTCAATTGTAGGCAAGTGCAGAGTACGTCAGACTAGCGCCAAGGCTGGCGGCTTCCGCTCCCAAGCACGCGCTCAAGGACATGACCGAGCGTAATTTGTGATAGTTGCCCGCCGGGACAGAAACTAGACGTACTCGAACCGGACGAGGAAATTAATGCAGCAGGTCAATATCCCCGCGGAACCTAACTCCAGGGTTACCGTTCTCACCCGATCTCTGGTGCATCGCAGGGCCGAACATAGCACGGAAACCAATCTGGACCTGCAACCGAAGCTGGCCACCGACATCGAGATGGCGGCGGGTTGTGAAATGGTCGCCAAGTTCCTGCTGGGCACCACTCGGGCCAGCGGCGTTTCCATTGCCCTGCTCGATGAAACCGGCCTGCACTGCCGCGCCAGCGCCGGGGAAGCGCCCCAGCCAGGCACTGCGATCCGCATGGAAAACAGCATCTCCGGGCAGTGCATCCGCAGCGGCGCATCCTTCCACTGTGACGACACCCTCACCAAATGTCCGAACGCATTGCCGGCAAGGTCCATTTTGCTCCTGCCCATCATCTGGGGACGCAACACGCGGGGGTTGGTCGCGCTGTTCTCACGACAACCGCAAGCCTTTGGTTCGGCGACTGCGGCGATCGCCCGCTCGGCGGCGGCGATGCTCGCCATCGCGCTGAATGCCTGGACTCCGCAACTCGATGCTCCTATTGACGGCCAGGTGCTGGAGGCCGACATCGCAGAGCCGCTGGAACCTCCCGTTCCCGCGAAGCTTCCTGCGCCCGCAAAATTGAAAGCCGCTCCGCCAGCCGCGCCCGAGCAGCCGGTTACGCGGCTCAGCCGCGACGGCGTGCGCCAGACCAAGGTTCTCTGCGGGCTGCCTTGCGCCGAATGTGGCGCATACTTTGCGGCCGCCGAGCAGACCTGTCCGGTGTGTCAGACCCCGAGGCCTTGACTCTGCTTCTAATTTCAGAGTTTTAACTGCTCGCGTGCCTTCCCGAGCGTTCTCGCTTGCATTTCATGCCTGCTTTGCCTTACACGTTCTGTGCGCCGGATTGATCATCGCGGATTGTGCGGCCGCCGGGTAGTGACCTCGAGCCGCTGACCATTCCGCCACGAGCCACCTTTTCGATCGAGGAACTTCATGATTCTCTCTGCCCGTATGCGCGCTACCGCTCCACTGATCCTGTTCGTCGCCTTGGCGTGCGTTGGAAACTCCGCAGCGCAGGCACCGGCGCAGTCGCCCGCTTCCGCTCTGCCCAGCGAGATGCCGCCCAAGTACAACGAGGCCACTGACAGCTTCGATTACGTCAAGCGCGACGTCATGATTCCCATGCGCGATGGTGTGAAGCTGCACACTGTCATCATCGTTCCGAAGGGCGCAATCCATGCGCCTATCCTGCTCACCCGCACACCATACAGCGCCAAAAAACTCACCAGTCACAGCGACAGCTCTCACATGGGCCCAATACTGGCCGGATACGACAATGCCACCGATGTCATCATCGAGGGGGGATACATTCGCGCCGTCCAGGACGTGCGCGGCAAATACGGTTCCGAGGGTGATTACGTGATGAACCGCCCCCTCCGCGGCCCTCTGAACCCGACGCCCGTCGATCACGCTACCGACACTTATGACACCATCGACTGGCTGGTGAAGAACGTTCCCGAAAGCAATGGCAGAGTTGGCATTCTCGGCATCTCCTACGACGGCTTTCTCCCCCTCATGGCCCTCGTCAACCCGCATCCGGCCCTCAAGGTTTCCGTCCCCATGAACCCGATGGTGGACGGCTGGATGGGCGACGACTGGTTCCATAACGGCGCCTTCCGCGAGCAGGGTCTCGGCTACATCCACGACCAGGAAGCTTCGCGCGATTCCAGCTTGAAGTGGTGGACCAGCCACTACGACATGTACGACGAGTTCCTGGCAGCTGGTTCTGCCGGCGAGCTCGGCCGCCAACATGGTCTGGAGCAGGTCGGATTCTGGCGCAAGATCCTGGAGCACCCCAGCTACGACGCCTTCTGGCAGGATCAGGCCGTGGACAAGCTTCTTGCCCGGGAACCGCTCAAAGTCCCGGTCATGCTCGTGCACAGCCTTTGGGACCAGGAGGACATTTACGGTGATATCGCTGTCTACAAGGCGATCAAGCCCAAAGACACCGGCAACGACAAGGTATTTCTTGTTCTTGGTCCGTGGCATCACGGAGAGGAAATCCGCGACGGCAGCAGCCTTGGCGACATCAAGTTCAACAGCGATACCGCGCTCTATTTCCGGCAGCACATTCTGGGGCCGTTTCTCGCCCGCTATCTCAAGGACGGGGCTTCCGGTCCTGACGTCGCCCCCGTCACTGCATTCGAAACCGGAACCAACCGGTGGGTGCGGCTGCAGGCCTGGCCCGCCGGATGCGCCAACGGCTGCGCGCCGCGTCCGACGCCGCTTTACCTCGGCGCTGGTCTGAAACTCGGTTTCACCGCGCCCAAGGACGGCGAGACCGCATTCGACGAGTACGTCTCCGATCCCGCCCATCCGGTGCCGTTCCGCTTGCGCCCGATCGATTCCGATTACGCCAGCCATGGCAAAACCTGGTCGCAGTGGCTTGCCGATGACCAGCGCGAATTCTCCAGCCGCACCGACGTTTTGGCTTTTGTCTCCGACCCGCTGGCCGCTCCGCTGAAGATCAGCGGTCAGCCTGTCGTCAACCTCGTCGCCTCCACCAGCGGCACCGATTCCGACTGGGTGGTGAAGCTCATCGACGTTTATCCCGACGAGGTTGCCGCGGAGCCCTCGATGGGGGGATATCAGCTGATGATCTCCGCCGACATCTTCCGCGGCCGTTATCGCGAAAGCCTCGAGACGCCCAGGGCCATTGCTTCCGGCAGGGCGCTGCTTTTTCGCTGGACGCTACCCACCGCCAACCACGTTTTCCTGCCCGGCCACCGCATCATGGTGCAAGTGCAGTCGAGTTGGTTCCCGCTCTATGACCGTAATCCGCAAACTTTCGTGCCCAGCATCTTCTGGGCGAGACCGAAAGATTTTGTCAAAGCCACGCAGCGCGTTTATCACGCCCCAGGGCAGGCGAGCTTTATCGACCTGCCGATGGTAAGCGGATGGTAGCCAGGATTGGTCACCGTTGGTCGGCGATCGGCTCCGTCGGGCGGTTACTTGATTTTTGATACGACGGCAACGCCGCCACTGAGGTTTGCCTCATAAAGTCATCCCGCGGATTACGCTGCGAGGAGGTGCAATGCAGAAGCGAAGACTAGGAAAGCGCAACCTGGAGGTCTCGGCCATCGGCTTTGGCTGCATGGGCATGAGCATGTCGTACGGTCCAGCCGGCGACAAACGCGAAATGATCGCTCTTCTCCACACTTCCGTGGAACGCGGGGTCAACTTCTTCGACACCGCCGAGGTTTACGGTCCCTATGTCAACGAGGAGCTCGTCGGAGAGGCACTCGCACCAATTCGCGACCAGGTGGTGATTGCCACGAAGTTCGGATTTGACCTCAATCCCGACTTCGATATCAAGGGCGAGCGCGGTTCGCCGGGCCTCAACAGCCGGCCCGAACACATCAAGCGGAGCGTCGAGGGCTCACTGAAGCGGCTGCGGACCGACGTCATCGATCTCTGCTATCAGCACCGCGTCGATCCGAACGTGCCCATCGAAGACGTGGCCGGCGCGGTCAAGGACCTGATCGGCCAAGGGAAGGTCAAGCACTTCGGGCTCTCCGAAGCAGGTGTGCCGACCATCCGTCGCGCGCACGCCGTCCAGCCGGTCACCGCGGTGCAGAATGAATACTCGATCTGGTTCCGTGACCCCGAGGACGAATTGCTGCCGGCACTGGAAGAACTCGGGATCGGTTTCGTCTCATACAGCCCGTTGGGCCGCGGCTTCCTCACCGGCAAGATGGACGAGAATACGCGGTTCGACAAATCCGATTTCCGCAACAGCCTGCCTCGCTTCACGCCGGAGGCGCGCAAAGCGAACATGGCGCTGGTAAACCTGATCGGAAAGGTCGCGCAACGCAAGAAGGCTACACCCGCGCAGATCGCGCTCGCGTGGCTGCTGGCGCAGAGGCCGTGGATTGTTCCCATCCCGGGCACGCGCAAACGGGAGCGGCTCGAAGAGAACATCGGAGCGGTCAATGTCGAGCTTACGCCCGAGGACCTGCGTGACATCGATGTCGTCGCCAGCAAGATCCCGGTGCAAGGCGCGCGCTATCCCGAAACGCTGCAGCGGATGACCGGGCGCTGACAAATCGGACTTCGACCTAGTGCGATGATCGCGCCCGGGCTCGTCCGCGATCATCTTGACGAGCGCTCCGAAAAGCTCCGTCGATTCATGTTTCCGGAGTAGTTGTTGCCCTGGTATCGCAACCCGCTCGGATAGGCGGGGCCATTGTAAGGGCCGCCAGGGCCGCCGTAGTACCCGCCGTTTGGGTAGTATCCACCGTTTCCGTTATACCCGCCGTTTCCGTAGTACCCGTTAGGATCGTAATAGCCGTTGGCTGATTGGTTGTAGTACTCGTTGGCACGCCGGCGCCTGTCGATTGCGTAACCGGCCGATGCGCCGACTCCGGCTCCGATCCATGCACCAGTCGCTCCGCCAACCTTGTGTCCGATGTATGCGCCTGCCGCGGTTGATCCGCCGATAATGGCGACGCTCTTCCACGTGTCGGAGCTCTGAGCGTGCGCGGGCTGCGTCGCCACCAGCACCAGGCTGAGAATCATGGCAAATGCGATCAGCCGGCTGCTGGTGATTACCCGAGTGGCAAGTTCTGGCACTGATCCAGCGATTTTGCTGTGCGTCATGGGACAGTCCTCTCACGACTGAAACACCGCTCCCATGGCGGTGTTGCGGCATTCTAAGGGTTCCAAAATGTAAAGAAATGTAAGCGTTGCCCTTGGGCTGTTCTACTGCCGCACCATCAGCTCATCCGTACGCGAACGGCGACGTCGAACTTTGAATAGTATTTCTTCACGTCGCTGGCGTACTTGGCGCGGAATTTCTCGACCACCGACGACACCTGCTTGGGGTCCGTGATGGGAACTGCCTTGAATTCAGCCCGGTTGCCGCGGGCATCGATCCCAATTTTTGGCTTCTGGAGCAGGTTCTTGTACCACTGCGTATCGGATCCCTGCACCGGCAACAGATAAAGCGTGTCGTCCTCGGAGATGAACCAGACCGGGATGGATATAGCCTTTCCTGACTTTCTGCCGGTAACAGTGATATTGATTTGGCGATAGCGGGAGAGGCGGTCTTTGAGAGCTTCGTTGCGCGCCGGCATGTGCACCTCCTGCGCTTGGCTATTTGGCTTAGATTCCTGGCGCGTGGCGAGTCGTCATCATTCCTTTCGTCCTGGCATTTCGTTCTTGAAAACTTTGCCGTCTTTCATTACGAAGCCAACATTCTCCAGCGCCTTGATGTCGCGCAGCGGATCGTCGGAAACCGCGATGATGTCGGCATAAGCGCCCGGCGCAATCACACCGATCTGCCCCACCATCTCCAGCATCTGCGCCGGCATTGACGTTGCCGACTTGATCGCGCCCATCGGCGTCATCCCGAACTCCACCATGCGCGGAAACTCCTGCGCGATCGGCGAGTTCAGGTCAGTCCAGGGAAAACTGCCAACGTCAGTGCCAAAGACGATCTTCACGCCTGCTCGCAGCGCTTTCTGGAATGACGGCCCATGAACTTCGGCTCGCTTGCGGTCACGCTTGCCTTGGGGCGTGTTTTCCGGCGCCCACCAGTAATAATAGGGCGAAAGCGTCGGGCAGTACCACGTCCCCTGTTTGACCATCTGCGCGATGGCGGCATCGTCCAGTTCCAGCCCGTGCTCGATGGAGTCGCAACCGCCGTCCAGGGCGCGATGCAGCCCGATACCGTTGTAGGCGTGGCATGCCACCTTGCGGCCCCAGCCATGCGCTTCATCGACCACGGCCTTGATCTCGTCCAGGGTCAACGTGGGTTGCGATTGCAGCCGCCCCTGCGCGTCCACCCAGGAACGATGCGTCATGTAGACCTTGATCCAGTCGGCGCCGTTGGCCAGCTGTTCGCGCGTCGCCTTGCGGAACTCGACCGGACCGTCGGCAATCTGCACGCCTTTGGGCAGGTCGTATTCGGGCGCGTAGCCCTCCAGCGGATAGCCGCCGGTGGTGGAAAGCGCGCGCGTCACCACGAACATGCGCGGGCCGGGAATCCAGCCCTCGTTGATTGCTTCCTTGATGCCGACGTCGCCGTACCCAGCGCCTTCGGTTTCGACGTCGCGAATGGTAGTAAAGCCCTGCTCGAGGGCGCGGCGGGCCGCCACCGCTGCCCGCGCGGCGCGATAGGCAACCGGATGGTCAAGCAGGTTGGCGTCATAGCCGCCCTGTGCCGGGTCTTCGCCCTGCAAGAATATGTGAGTATGCGACTCGATCAGGCCCGGCAGCATGGTCGCGCGCGTAAGATCGATGACCTGCGCATTCGGAGGCAGCTGTGCGGACGCGGCGTCGCCGACGCTCTCGATTCGATTGCCGCGAATGAGGACCAGTTGGTTGGCGCGCGGCTGGTCGCTCTTGCCGTCAATGAGCCGGCCGGCGCGGATGGCGATCACTTGCGGCGGCGCGGCTACGGCGGTTGGCGTCCGGCCCGGCGAGAACTGGGCGGACGCGGATGCGGATGAGAACAACACCAGGGCAATGCCAATGCGGGCGATGCGCATAGTCACCTCGCGAAGCGAGGTATTGTAACGCCTGGGAAGCGAGACTGATCCTGTGACTAACTTCCAGCCGTTAAACCGTGGGTGGCCGCGATTTCGAAGTGCTTCGACTTGGTGTCGTAGCGTGACAGGTATTGCTTGCGTTCGTCGGGGATAACCGCGCTTTCGTAATCCGGACCGGCAACCGCGCGGATGTTGTCGAGCGAGTCGAACAGCAGGATGGTGATGAATTCGACTTCCGCGCCCAGGTTTCGGCGCATCAGGTAGCTGCCGCGATAGCCTTTTGCCGTGCTGATGCCGGGCAGAAGTTCCGGTTTCAGCATGGACTCGTAGGCGTCAGCATGCTCGGAACGCGTGAAGCCATGCCAAATTCGGGCGATCATGGATCCTCTCCGGACGTGAATTGCAAACCTCAAAGCTCGGTCTGATCGTAACATCGCGCCCCAAAAAAGTAGATCCTGCGTGGTAAGAAATGTCCACGCAGGATGAGGCCTTGGAAGGTTCGTTTGCTCCGGCTGCGCACCAAGCCGGCACGGCTCAGTGTTTCATCTCGTCTTTGCCCTTGCTGTCTTTGTCGCTTTTGCCGCCGGTGTTCATGGAAATCGACATGACATGGGCTTCGCCTTTATCGGCGTAAAAGTGGGCATTCATCTTCACGTGATGTCCCTCGTGACCCTTGACGGCTTCCGGGTTCACCAGCTTCCAGGTTTTATTGCCCTTGTCGCTGGTGAACGACGTGCCATCCTGGCTAATCGTGCCCACCACGTCCTTGGCCTTGGGACCCGCGCTCTTGGTGTCTTTCTTATCCATGCTGCTGTCGGAGCCATACTGGGCTACGGCGGACATGGAAAGCACAACCATTAAAGCAAGCAGGGCTACGGCTAATTTCTTCATTCCTTCCTCCTTGTTTCATCCACATGAAAAGCGCCGAACATTGTAGGTGGCTGCCTTCGGGAATGACAAGTGAAAGGGACGGGCGGGGAGTTGGGGCAATGCAAGACTTTACCGTGGACGAACGGCCGCAGCCATGCCCCAAAAAAAGTTCGGCCCCGGCGATTGTGCCGGGGCCTGGGGGAGGAGAATTCAGCCTTACTGTTGCGGCGAGTTGGCAGTAGCGACCTTGGCCTTGTCTTCCGGGTTCAGTCGTGTCACATAGGGAAACACTGGAGTAATTTCAAACGGCATCTTCTCGCGCGCCGAGACCAGCGGGACGCGATTGCTCTTGGTCATTTCGATCTTGTCCGACCATGCATCCATGTGAATGCGGGCGCCGAGCGGCAGGGCGGCAATCTGGTCCAGGTTCCGAACTTGCAATTCTGGCGCGCCCTCCATCAGTTCGTGCATGCGCAGCCCATTCTTCATGGCCACACTGTTGCCGAGATGCGCGCGCAGTAGGTTGGGCAGGTCCTTCTCTCGCGTTTGCAAGGCTTCCAGGAACAGCCCGGCATTTCCCAGCTTGTCCTTGTAAGGAGAGTTCTTGAGGTATTCGATGGCTTTCGCATCCGCCTCCGACTCGGAGTGTTCGTCGCGGGCCATGTTGATGCGGCGGAAGGCCTGCTCGTCGGTGAAGATCATGCGATCGCTGAATGAATACGCGGTATCCATGTTCTGGCCGACGCTGATGTGCGCCAGCTCGTGGGCGACAACCGTGGCCAGCGTGGCTTCGTCGGGCAGTACGTCAATCAAGCCGCGGCTGAGCACGATGGTGTGCCCAACGGTGAACGACTCCAGCGGGGCAGTGAGCAGCACGCGGGCGTGCACTTCCGGCTGAATGTTCAGGTTATTGGTGATTTCCAGGTTGTTGATGACGGTCTCCAGGACCTTGTCCACGTCGCCGGATGGCGCCAGCAATCCGGCGACTTCCAGCCTATCCAGGACGTTCGACTCCGCCAACCGTTCCCAGGCGCGCTGCGCCATCACCGGGGAGGCGTCCTGCGCAGCTTCGCTGTCGTCCTTCACGCGCGGGGAGTCAACGGTGATGGCGGAGAACTCATCATGGTGACCGATATGCGCCTGGTCATAGCCCCACAGGCGGGTCTGCGACTTGAAGTGCACGCTGCCGACAAGATGGTTGGGCAGGGCCGATTCTTCGCTGTAGATGTAGGCTGGCAGCCAGACTCCGGGGCGCATGTTCAGTCGCCAGCTGTCGAAATGCAGATAGCTGGAGAACTTCGGGGCGGGAGCGTAGGTGCCGTTGAAGCGAACGATGTTGTAGTCCTGGTCTTCCACCCAGATCCGGCCTAGGAAGCGGCCGTTGCCGGCGCCCTTCTTGGGCGAGACGTCAATCACAATGCAACGCACGTCGCCGAGAAATTCGCGGCGGGCAAACTTGAAATCGTAGTGGCCGCGGTCGAAGCTGTTGTCGTCCAGCACCACCATCTGCATGAAGCCCAGCGGCAGGTACTTCAAGGAGTAGAAGGAGGTCATCCTCTCGAAGAAAGCCTTCATCCGGCCCGGCTGCTTCATGAACGATTGATTACGGCGCGTGCCGCTGCTCATGTCCATGCGGCCAAGGAAGTAAGTGTCCTTGTCTGGAACCAGGCCAAGGTCATTGTCCGGGCGCATGTTTTGGATGTAGGTTTCGACCACCGGCGAATACTTGCGCAACTCCTGCAGGGTTGCCTTTTCGCGATTGGTGACGCGGTCCACCACCTGGTCGAAGGCGGTCTGGGAAGCGGCGTCGGGCGTGGGTGCCGGTTGGGTCTTGGATTCGTCGTTGGCGGCCACCAGCGGCAGGCTGAGGCACAGCACCAAGGCTGGGAACAGTAGCTTGGCTATCCGCATTGAGCTCCTACCCGTCGTCCGTCGCCTGGGGATGGCGCAGAGCCAACGAGTTCGTTCTGGTTCATGCCATCTGAAAAACAATGTGCAACGTCGCGGTGAAATCGACGGGAGTTCCGCCGCGAGTTGCGGGTTTATAACGAATATGTTCGGCGGCGCGGATCGCGGACTCGTCGAGCCCGTGGCCAAGTCCACGCACTACGCGCAACACCTCGAGCTTGCCGGAGGCGCTGAACACAACCTCGAGCAGGACCTCGCCTTCAACGTGGGCGGCCCGTGCGTCGGCGGTGTAGCTGGGCGTCGGCTTGGAAAGAATTTGCACCGGGAGTGTGTCCGATTTCGGCGCTTCCTCGCGGCGAGCTACTTGCTTCACCGGTTCGGACTCGGTGAATCCGGCTTGCTTCACAACCCCGCCTCGGCTGCCGCCACCGCTACCGTTGGCGACTCCATTTCCGAATCCGGCGCTGGTGACCACGGCGCGCGCGCCTCGGCTCCCGCCGGTGCCATTGCCGTAACCGGGGCCTTGCGGCAGTTCAAAGGAACCAAGCGCCGCGATATTGACGCGACCACTGGTGTTGTTGCCCGCCGGCACGCCGTTGGGATCGCCAAAGCCGCCGGTCTGAACCTTGCGCGCGTCGAGCACGGCGGTCGGGGTGGCGGAACTGCCGGTGGAAAAGTTGCCGGTCTTCACCTGCGGGGAAGGCCGCGGCGAAGGACGCTCGGTGGCCACGGTCGGGAAGCTGGGCGCCGGTTTGGGCGCGAGGGGTTTCACTTCCGGCATGTCGGGCTTGCGCACCGGCAGCTCGACCTTCGGAGGTTCCATCTTTGCGACTACCGGCCGTTCGATGGGTCTCGGTTTCGGAGCCGCCAGCAGTTTCGGCGGAATGCGCTGCGGCTCATGGTTTACCGGAACCGGCGGGGCCAGCGAGATGTAGACATACTGGTGCTTGGGCAGAATGGCGGCAGGGCGAATGAGACCCATGAATACCAGGACAGTCAGGGCGATCGCCTGTACAACAAAGCCGGCGAAAAAAGCCTTGCGGCGCTTTGGCGCCGTCGGCAGTCCGGCGAACATGGGCACGGTTTTCGTATTCAGGCCGCTCATGGTTCCTGACGGTGACGGCGGTGAGTTTTGGGGGAGTGCCGGCCACCCTGCAAACCGCACATTAGCAGCGGCGCAGCGGCCCCACAACTACCCAAAGGGATATCGAACGTTGGTGTACCCAGTAACCCAAGTCCGCACGATTGACAAGTACCCTTAACTCACAAGTTACGGACGCCTGGGGGAGGCGAAAACTCGGGAAGGGAATTGCAGCTGCCCTGTGGGAAAGCGGTAATTTGCACTGGATAGTTACCGGTCCGTTAATAGCAAGATGATTCCCTTGTTGGCAGCGAGCGGTGAACTGGTTAATTAAACACACCGCGCTCCGCCTTTGGACTCGTATGAATTTACTGCCGCGGTTGCAGTGGGGCCGTAAATTGCTCGAGCGTGATCGATGGCGAAAGTACTTTAGCCCGTGCGAAGATTTGGTTGCGATCGGCCTCCGACTTGGCAGCGGCGTAGCGGCGGCGCAGCGAACTGATCTTGTCCTTCCGGGTGCGGCGGCGGCGGATTTCGGGACGGCGGCTCGGTGCGGACATTAAAGGACATCCTCCTGGTTTCATGTTCTACATGGCGCGGTCAGGCGAATGCAAGTACGAGCTGAAAAAGACCTGCCGCTGATTCACGCCGATCGACGCGGATCAGAAAAACAAAATGAGTAAGATCCGCGTGGATCGGCGGAGATCCGTGGCCGCCTTTCTGCTTCTTTGCTGCGGAAGTCAAGGTGACGCCCAGCGGCTTTTCAGGGACAGCAGCCATCGCGACCCACGAATTAACGGCGGCGTTAGTCGCCGATGATTTTGAGAATGACGCGCTTCGACCGCCGGCCATCGAATTCGGCGTAGAAAACGCGCTGCCATGTGCCCAGGTCAAGCCGCCCGGCGGTGATCGGCAGAATGACTTGGTGGTGCACCAGGATAGCTTTCAGGTGCGAGTCACCGTTGTCCTCGCCGGTTTGGTGGTGACGATAATCCTGCCGGAAGGGGGCCAGCGTTTCCAGCCACTGATCGATGTCTTCGATCAGGCCGGACTCGTCGTCGTTGACGTAGATGCCGGCCGTGATGTGCATGGCGGACACGAGCGCGAGGCCATCCTGAACCCCGCTCTTTTTTACCGCCGCTTCCACTTGCGGCGTGATGTGGACGTACTCGCGATGTTTTCGGGTATGAAAAGTGAGGTATTCAGTGTGCGATTTCATGGCGCTCCTCGGAAGACATTAAATCGCAGCAGCGCAAAAGCTTCTGCAGACTGATTGCCAATCGGCGAATGATGAATCCAAAGTTCCGCAAGCCGACTATCCAATCATAGGTTCAAACTGGGCCGCATTCCCAACCTCGGGAGTCATCGCGTCTTCTTCAATTCGGTGTCCAGCTTCAACCGCGGCAAACGGTGCTACTACTTTGGTGTCAACCGATAACGAGTGTTCGAGCGCGATGTGGCGTTAGAGTAACTCTGCGTCTCGCAAAGCCCCAAACCATCGGGAAACCAGAACAAGGAGAGGGAAAGCAGAAATGAGAAAGCTGATTGGAGTCGTTATCGTACTGTTGGTGGTTTCAATCCCCGTGTTATGCCAGGAGAGTCCCCGCGCCGAAGTGTTCGGCGGCTATCAATACACGAGAATCAGTCCCGGCAGCGGAATCAGTGGCCAGAACTTCAACGGCTGGGACGCTGCCCTGACCGGGAACTTGAACCGCTGGCTGGGTGTGACCGGAGACTTCAGTGGAGCGTACAAAAGCATCAGCGGCGTAAGCCTCAAGCAGCATACATTCATGTTCGGGCCGAAAATTTCAGCGCCCGTTTCCGACAAGTTCACGCCCTTCGTGCACGCGCTGTTCGGAGGAGCGCGCTCCTCGGCGTCAGCGTCGGGCGTCGGCAGCGTGAGCGACACAGCATTCGCGACGGCGCTGGGCGGCGGTGTGGATGTCGGCGTGAAGAAATTCTCCGTCCGCATCGGACAATTCGATTACTTGATGACGAGGTTCGGCGGCACATCGCAGAACAATTTCCGTTATTCAGCGGGAATTGTGTTCCGCTTCTAAATTGGGGTTGGCAAACACGGAGAGCGGCGGCCACCGGGCCGCCGTTACTTTTTCGAGTCGCTGTCGAGCGCTGCGCGGAGTCCGGTTCCACTTCTCTAGCGCAGGGATTGTTCGACTTCGTCGATCCAGTCGGGGCGCTTGAGGACCTCGCGTGGCTTGGGACCGTCCGCCGCGCCGACGATGCCGTCCTTCTCCATCAGGTCGATCAGATGCGCCGCCCGTCCGTAGCCGATGCGCAGGCGTCGCTGCAGCAGGGAAGTGCTGGCCTTGCCGAACTCCAGGACCAGGCGCACAGCATCCTCGAAGAGTTCGTCGTTTTCGTCGTCCGCTCCACCCGCGGCGCCTGAGTTGCCGCCTTCCGCCTTGCCGTTTTCGTCCTTGGGCGCCTCCAGGAATTTGTCCTGGTACTGCGCCAGGGCCTGTGACTTCCAGAACTCAACCGCGGCGGATATCTCCTTCTCGGTAACAAACGGCGCGTGCAGACGATGCACTCGCGCCGAGCCGGACGGAAGGTAAAGCATGTCGCCGCGTCCGAGTAGGGCCTCGGCGCCATTGGCGTCGAGAATGGTACGCGAGTCAACCTTGGTGGCGACGCGGAACGAGATGCGCGCCGGGAAGTTGGCCTTGATCAGGCCGGTGATGACGTCCACCGACGGACGCTGCGTCGCCAGTACCAGGTGAATGCCGACGGCGCGCGCCATCTGCGCCAGGCGAGTAACGGATTCCTCGACGTTGTTGCCGTCCAGCATCATCAGGTCGGCGAGTTCGTCGATGATGATGACGATGGAGGGAATCGGGCCTTCGCGCTCCTCGTTGTTGTCGAAAAGGCTCGGCGTGCTGCCCTCGAACAGCTTGTTGAACTGCTCGATGTTGCGCACCCCTTTTTCGGCGAGCAGCTTGAGCCGGCGCTCCATCTCGCGCACCGCGTTGCGCAACGCATTGGCGGCGAGCTTGGGCTCGGTGATGATCGGGGTGTAGAGGTGCGGCACGCCTTCGTAGACGCCGAGTTCGAGGCGCTTCGGATCCACCAGGATCAGGCGGACCTGCTCCGGGGTCGCCTTGTACAAGATGGACATGATCATGGCGTTGATGGCCACGCTCTTGCCCGACCCCGTGGAGCCGGCTATCAGCAGGTGCGGCATGGTGGCAAGATCGGCGACCACCAGCCGGCCATTGATGTCTTTGCCCAGGGACAGGGTCAGCTTCGATTTGCCGGCCAGAAAATCGTGTGACTCGACGCACTCGCGCAGCCAGATGGTCTCGCGTTCGCGGTTGGGCACCTGGATGCCGACCGTGGACTTGCCCGCCATGCGCTCAATCAGGATGCTCTCCGCCCGCAGCGCCAGGCAGAGGTCGTCACAAAGGCTGGTAATGCGGCTGTACTTGATGCCCGCTTCCGGCTTGAGCTCGAAGGTGGTGACAACCGGGCCGGGGTTGATCTGCGTGACTGAGCCATGCACGTCGAACTCGGCGCACTTCTGGGTCAGCACGCTGGCCAGGGTTTTCAGTTCGTCTTCGTTGATCGCCTGCTGCTCGTCGGGGCGGTGCAGCAGCGCGCTGGAAGGCAGTTTGAAACCGCCGGCAATCTTGGGCAGCGTCGTCTTCGCCTTCTGGTTCGTGTCAGCGCGCTCGGAGACTTCCGGAGATGGTGGAGCAGCGGAATCGATGGGCTGATTGAGGACCGCCGAAATGGGCTCGATTTCCTGCTCCGGTGATTCGACTTCTTTCTCGATGCCGGTTTTTGCCGGTTCGCTAGGCACGCGCTTGGCCGGCACCAGTTGGGCGCTGACCACCGGCTTCTGCTGCGCGCGCCGCTTCTCCAATTGTTTTTGCGCCTTGACCTTGGCGCGAGCGGCACGCCAGTCCTGGAAACGATCGCGCAGCGCGAAAGCGAAGGCAAACCGGGTCTCCAGCCACAGTCGAAGCGCGCCGAAAGAAAACGCCGTCGAGAGATAAAGCGCGACCGCAATCGCGCTGGCGCAAACCAGGTAAGCGCCGATCAGGTTGAAGAAGTGGATCAGAACGTCGGCCACCACTCGTCCGAGCAGGCCCTCCACCGGGATGGCATGCAGCCATCGCCAATGCCACGGCAGCAGTCCCAGAAAAGCCGACGCGAACACGAGCAGGGAAGCGGCGCCGAGAAAGCGCGCGCCGGGGGATTCAATTTTCCGAGAGCGGAACCAGCGTATGCCGAGCAGGCAGAGATATACGGGCACGAGGAAAGCGGCCACCCCGGCCAACTGGAGCAGGAGATCACTTCCGTAAGCGCCGGCGATGCCGATCCAGTTGCGCGATGGACGCGAGGGCAGCGGGGCGGAAGAGGTGTTGAACGATGGATCGAGGGGAGAATACGACGCGATGGCGAGGAAAAGGAGGAGCGCGGAGACGAGCAAAAGAAAGCCCACCAGCTCGTTGAGCCGGCGATTGTTCGTCGGGGTGAACACCCGGGGAAAAAACGTCATGAGGCGTATCGCGAGTTGCGATAGCCAGAGCAGGGGAATTATGGCAGGTTTTCGAGAAATGCGGTGATGAAATTTCGTGGAGGTAACCGGAGGCGCAAGACGCGCCGTGCCGACAAATTCAAGCGCCTGACTTGAGAATCCAGATGAAGACCACCGCGCCTAAAATGATGCGGTAAATGGCAAAGGGGGCAAACCCGCGCTGGCGCACCCAGCGCATGAACCAGGCAACCACCACGTAAGCGACGATGAAAGACACGACGAAACCGAGGAGCAGGACGACCCATTCTTCCGTAGTCCTGGGAGCGACGCCGATTTCCCCACCGACGCCGGGCTTGTGGCGCAGCGATTTCAGCAGGTCGTACCCGGTGGCGGCGATCATGGTGGGGATCGAAACCAGGAACGAGAATTCCAGTGCTGCTGGACGTGACATGCCGGCCAGTTGTCCGGCGCCGATGGTGGACATGGAGCGCGAAGTGCCAGGGAACACGGCCGACAGAATCTGGCACGCGCCAATCCAGATGGACTGAGCCAGCGTCATCTGGTACACGGTTTCGGTGCGATGTCCGCCGGCGGCAGCACCGAGCGATTGCGCCGAACGAGAGTTGGCGGGAACCACGCGCGGCTCGCCATAGATTGCGTCCACAATCCACATGACGATGCCGCCGACAATCAGCGCCGCCCCCATCACGTAAAGGCTCTCCAGATTCTTGCCGATGACTTTGGTCAGAAAGTACGCCGGGCCTGCGGTCACCACGAAGGCCACACCGGTCAGGGTAACGGGATGGTTCCAGAAGTTATGCCGGCCATCAGGACCTTCCGGAAACGTCCGGATGAACTCCGCCAGGCGCGAACGAAAGTAGATAGGCAGGCACAGGATGGCGCCCAGTTGGATGACGATGGAGTACATCTTCCAGTAACCGCTGGCGAGATCCAGACCCATGGCGCGTTCCACGATGCGCAGGTGAGCGGTAGAGCTGACGGGAAGAAACTCAGTGAGGCCTTCCACGATGCCAAGCAAGATGGAGAGAAGGTAATGGTTCAACGAAAGCTCCCTGCAAGAGGTTTCACGTTCCGCGTTTCAAGTATCGCGTTGGAAGAATGCAACGAAGGCTTGGCAGGTTCAAGTGTTTCAAGCGCTACGTCTCAAGTTTCACGTTTAATGTAGGGCCTCACGAACTCAGGTTGTTCGACCTCGTGAAACCGGAAATGTCATTCCACTGCACTTCCGTAGGTGGGGATTCCTTGCTCCAATTTATATAACAAGGTTTGCGCGCGGTCGGCCCAATCGCTCTGCGGAAAATTACTGATGATGCGCTGGGCGAGGGCGGCGGCTTTCGCTTTGGCGTCGCCGATGTGGTTCGTTTTGCCTTCGCTCTTGTACAACTCGATCAGCGCGGAGCGGCGATAGGCGGCGTTGAAGAGGGCCTCGGCGGCAACCGGCGATTGCGGGTGCTCGTTGGCGTATTTCTCGTACACCTCGGCTTCTTTCTCCGGACATTTGGATTCGCCCTGCCAATCCCCGCAGATCTTGTTGTCGAGCAGGTGGTACTCGGCAAGCTCGGCCCACTTCGTGTGGGGAAATTTCTTGATGACTTGCTTCATCAGCTCTTCATCGATGCCGGAGAGCCGGTTGCGCGGATCGCCTTTCCCTGAAGGACGGCCGAACAGGTCAGCGCGATCGATCTGCCAGCGGATATCGGCAGCCCGGTAGAGAGCTTCGCCTGCGACCGGCGATTGTGGGAAGTACTCGGCGGTGCGGTAGTACAGGCGGAGGGCTTCCTTATCGGCGCCCTTGCGACCGCCGCGCCGGCTCGCTTCTTGTTCACTGGCCACGGCTTCACCAAACAGGACCTTGTCGCCGTTGGGGGTGGAGGCGCGAACGATGCCCTTATCGAGGATCCAGCCGGTGACGTCCCGCCCCTCGCTGATCTCGGTGGGCTCCGAGATACTGGCCAGAACGTGCGCCCACTCGCGTGACTTCTCCAGCACGGCGACTTCTCGGCCTCGATCGATGGTGGCGAGCCGGGCGGAAGAGGCGTCCGGCGACAGATAAATTTGCGCCACGCGGACCATGACGCCGCGTTCGGTGGCAGCCGCGAAGCTCAACTGCGCAACCGCCACCATGGAGATCAGGAGAAGAAAGCGAAACTTCATGTGAGCTCCTGGAACAATTCGATTCTAGCAGCAGAAAAAGAACGTAGGAAAACCTCAGAGCCCCGCGCTTCCATCCGCGAGCACGCGGGAGAGCAGCGCGGGATCGATGTTGCCGCCGCTGATGACGGCGACTGATTTTTGCGACGCCGGAAGTTGAGGCCGGCGAAACAGAAAGGCTGCGAAGGTGACCGCGCCGCTCGGTTCGGCGACAAGCTTCGCATTCACCGCGAGGAGACGAATGGCTTCCAGGATTTCAGGCTCTGTCACGGTGACAATGTCGTCCACGAAACGGCAAATATGTTCGAAGTTGATTTCTCCGACGGATTGCGTGCGCAGGCCATCGGCAAGGGTGCGCGAAGTCTGGTCGGCGGAAATTTCAATGATGTGACCGGCGCGGAAGCTGGCCTGTGCGTCGGAGGCGAGTTCGGGTTCGACCCCGATGATTTTTGCTTTGCAGCCGCCAAGCTTGATGGCGGTAGCAACGCCGCTGATCAGGCCTCCGCCCCCGACGGGTACCAGAATCGTGCCGGCGTCGGGAAGGTCCGCGAAAATTTCCAGGCCAGTGGTGCCGGCGCCGGCGATGATCTTTTCGTCGTTGTATGGAGGAATGATGACGTAGCCGTGCTGCGCCGCCAGTTCCTCCGCTTTCGCCTTGCGTTCTGAGCTGGCTGGACCGACGAAGACAATCTCGGCGCCGAGCGCGCGCGTGCTGTCGATCTTGATCTGGGGCGCGTTGCTCGGCATGACAATGACAGACTTCACGCCGAGCGCGCGGGCCGCGTAGGCGACACCCTGGGCGTGATTGCCGCTGGAGTAACTGATGACGCCGTGTCCGCGCTCGCCCGCCGAAAGCGAAGCTATCTTGTTGTAGGCCCCGCGCAGTTTGAAGGACCCGATAGGCTGGAAGCTTTCGGGCTTCAGGTAGAGTTCGCGGCCGGGTTGCTGTTGCGGGAAGGGAAGCAGCGGCGTTCGCACCGCCAATCCGCGAAGCCGGGATGCGGCAAGCTCGATGTCGTCAAGCTGGACCATCGCCCGCAATTATATTGGCTGCTGATTTTCAGGAACCGACCACGAGTTGAGGATGGGCTACCCGTGGCTGCCCGCTCAAGCCTTCTCCTGGCTTGAGTGGAAAATAAGAACCGCTCGAGCAGATCGCCAAATTTGACAACCTTTTCCCGTCGCCTCTAATCTAACCCCAGCGAAGAAAAGGCGAATCTCCCGCCGCCTCTCGAGTTTCCCGTGATTACCCTGCCGCTGCTGGAAGAATGCGAGCCCACATCGTCTCTGGTCGGAATCGCGCGCCTGGCCGCCGAAGGCCAGTCAATCTCAGGGGGCCACGACGTCGAATTCTTCACCCTGGCCTCGCGATCGCTGCTCAACCGCTGCACGGCGGCGCGCATGCCGTTCACCTGGACCATCAATCCCTACCGCGGTTGCGAGTTTGCCTGCAAGTACTGCTACGCGCGATATACGCACGAGTTCATGGAAATGCGCGACGGTGTGGATTTTGAGCGCAAGATTTACGTCAAGCAACGCGCCGCGGAGTTGCTGAAGCGTGACCTGCGCAAGGTCAAGGCAGGCGAGGAAATCGCGATTGGAACAGCGACTGATCCCTATCAGCCGGCCGAGCGGAAGTTCGGCGTCACGCGGACAATCCTGGAGGTGTTTGCCGGCCTCGCGGGCTTCGACATCGGCATTGTCACCAAGTCGGACCTGGTGCTGCGCGATACGGAGTTGCTGCGTGCGGTGGCGAGTCGTAACCAGTTGTTCGTCAACGTGACAATAACCACCTTGAACACAGATCTCGCCAGGATTCTCGAGCCGCGAGCGCCGCGTCCCGACCTGCGGCTTGGGGCGGTGCAGAAGCTGAGCCAGGCGGGAGTGCCGGCGGGCGTGATCTGCGCTCCGGTCGTGCCGGGAATCACGGACTCCACGCGCGACCTGGATGCATTGGTGAAGGCGACGAAAGAAGCCGGCGGTCAGTACATTTTTGCCAACGCCTTATTTCTGAAACCGTGCTCGGCGGCGATTTTCCTGCCGTGGCTGAAGCAGGAGTTTCCGCACCTCGTCCAGACTTATCACGATCGTTACGGGGACCGCGCCTATCTCGGGCCCGCGTACCGCAAGCGCATTTCGCAATTGATGGCGCGGTTGCGGCGGAAGCATGGCATCGGCGCGCTGAATTCCAAGAATTCCCAAACCACCCACGCGCGGGACGGCTTCCCGCCGGCTGCTTCCGACGCCAGCACGAAGACGCCGCCGTTCCAAGCGCAGCTGAGTCTGTTCTAACCTGCGCGCGTCTACGCCGCTTTAGTGCGGCGAGCGGACTGTTGAATTTCAAGGGGCAGACCCGGATCCATAAGCGCAGCCCCACCATCGACGTGAATTAATTGTCCTGTCACCCAAGCCGCCTGTTCCGAGCACATCATGATCACCGCTTTGCCGACGTCGGCCGGCGTGCCCAGCCGCCCCATCGGTGTCCATCCTTGCTGGTGCCAGTCGCGAATGGCGTCTTGCGCAGACGACGGCAGACTGTTGAGCACGCTGTCCTCGATCCATCCCGGGCTCAAGGCATTGACGGTGATTTGCCGGTCCGCCAGCGCGACAGCGAAATAGCGGCACAGTACTTCCAGCGCTGCCTTCGCCGCGCCCATCGCAACCCATGGCTGCCAACTGCCGTAAATTCCTCCAGGCGCGTACGTGATCGCGATGATGCGGCCGCCGTCGGGCATGAATGGGATGGCCTCACGCACGCCAACCAGGAACGCGGTGGCTTGCGAATGCAGAGCCGTCTCCCACTGTTGCAGCGTGATCTCCAGCGGGCCGGAATAAAAAGTAGGAGGCTCGGTGCGGGCATTGTGGACCAGTACGTCGAGCGCGCAAAACTCGCGTTTCACATCCTGGAACAACCGGCGTATTTCTTCCGTGCTGCGGATGTCAGCCTGCACCGTGAAGCCGTCGCCGCCAAGTTCCCGTATTTTGGCCAACGTGTCATTGGCCGCCTTCTCATTCTGAAAATAGTGGACGGCGACGTTCGCTCCTTGTTGCGCTAGGGCGAGCGCGATTCCGCGTCCAATGCCGCGCGAACTTCCGGTGACGAGCGCATGTTTTCCTCTGAGAGACATGGTCACCCCCTTTCGGATGGGGGGCGAATGTTAGGTCTGCATCTTGCTACTGTCAACCGCGGAAGCTGTCACGGACCTGGCGGAAGGGCACTGAAACTGAGCGGCGGGGAGAGAGTCAGGGTGGTGCGACGCTCGTCGTGTCTTTGGCGGAAGTGGGTCATGGCGCGCCGGCCCCAGGTGCGAACAAAGTAGTAGTTGAGCGTGCCGCCGATAGCGGAGCTGACGACGGGAATCACACGACCGGCCCAGCGCTCCACAACCTCGCCGCTGGCCTGCAGCGCAATGCGCTGGATCACGCGCGGAACGAAGCGGTTTACCACTTCTTTTTCCAACAACTCGCGGCTGATGTCCACACCGGCGGCGGTGGCGGCGGCTACCCACAAGTCGGCGACCTCGGAATCGGTCGCGAATGGAAAGCCGTAAATCAGGCTGAGCTTCTGGATCGTGCGGATGGTAATGCCGGCCAGGATGCTCAGGTCAGGCACGATGGTCAGCAACCCGCCAAGACCGAAGCCCGCACCTTCGACGGCGGCAATCTTCATGCCGGAACGAACCACGTCAACTGCGATCCGGTCGAGCTGTTCTACCGGAACCGAGAAGACGCCGCCGTAGGTGCTGATCGGTAATCCGTAACCGGTACGCAGCTGCAGAAGGAAATTTTGCGGGTCCACTTTGACGGTGTCATAGGCTTGGGTTAGGCCACGACGCAGTCCTTCCTCCGCGCGCAAGCGGAGCCAGGATTTTTTCTCGATTGGCATTGTGTTCAGGATAACAGCGTTTCTTTAACGAAGAATGCAGAATGAAAAATGCAGATTGCACTACTGTCGCGTCCGTTCATTTTTCATTCTTAGCTCTTCATTCCGCATTGCAAGTTGCTGTCGCAGCATCACGATCACTCGCTGTGTGCTAGCATCTCATCTCAAACCATGCCTGCTGGAAAGCTCCATGTCGTGCCGCTCGGGGGACTCGGCGAGTTCGGGATGAACTGCATGGCCTTGCGTTGGGGCGATGACATCATTGTGATCGATGCCGGGCTCATGTTCCCGGAGATGGAATTGCTGGGGGTGGACATTGTCGTACCCGACATTAGCTACCTCACGCAAAACCGGCAGCACGTGAAGGCGATCGTGCTGACCCACGGCCACGAGGACCACATCGGCGCTTTGCCGTGGATCCTGTCGGAGTTGAACGTGCCTGTCTATGGCACCGAGTTCACGCTGGCATACGTGGAGGACAAGCTCGACGAACACGAGTTGCTCGACGATGCCACTCTGATCGAAATGCGCCCCGGCGAGACCGTCACTCTAGGTCCCTTTAAGATCAAGCCCATCCACGTGACGCATTCGCTGGTGGACTGCGTGTCGCTGGCCATCCACACCCCACTTGGGGTCATTATTCACACCGGCGACTTCAAGGTGGATCCCACTCCCACCGACAACAAGCTATTCGACCTGCACACCTTTGCCGAGTACGGCAAGGAAGGCGTGCTCGCGCTGTTCCAGGATTCGACCAACGTCGAACGTCCTGGGCACACGCCCAGCGAGCGCGCCGTGGGGCGCAGGTTTGACGAAGTGTTCGGGCGCACGTCGCGTCGGCTGTTCATCTCCTGCTTTTCCTCCTCCATCCATCGCATCAAGCTGGCGATCGACATGGCGTACCAGCACCGGCGCAAGGTGGCGCTGGTGGGGCGCAGCATGAACGACTCCACCGAGATCGCGCAGGACCTCGGGTATATCGAAGTGCCCGACGGCCTGTTGATTCATCCGGGCGAGATCAAGAACTTTGCGCCGGAGCGAGTGATGGTGCTGATCAGCGGCACCCAGGGCGAGCCCATGTCCGGCCTGTCGCGTGCCGCAGTCGACAATCACAAGCACGCCAAGATCGAGCCCGGGGACACGGTGGTGCTGTCGTCCCGCATCATTCCGGGCAACGAAAAATCCATTTACCGGATGATTGACCACCTCTACCGGCGCGGCGCCAACGTCATTTATGAAGACGGATCGTATCCGCCCGTTCATGTGAGCGGTCACGCCAGCCAGGAGGAGCTGAAGCTGCTCATCAACCTGGTGAAGCCGCGCTACTTCATTCCCATCCACGGCGAGTACCGCCAGCTGAAACGCCATGCCGACCTGGCCGCGAGCATGATCGGCGCGGTCGGCTCGGTGATGATGATCGAGAGCGGCGACGTGCTGGAATTCGATGAGCTGGGGGCGCGAAAGAACGGACGAGTGCCGGTGGGCCGGATCTGCATTGATTCCGGGTCCCGCGGCGATGTCGTGGAGGATCTGATCATCAAGGACCGGCGGCATCTCAGCGAGGATGGCATCGTGCTGCCGATCATCGCCATCAACAAGTTGACCGGGCAGATCGAATCGTCGCCGGAAATCGTGATGCGCGGCTTTGCCGCCGCGGGCGCCGACAACGGGCTCATGACCGAGGCGCGCCAGATCATCATGGATACCCTGGAGCACTCGACCGAGGAAGAAAAGCGCGATTGGGGCGTGATCAAGGAGAAAATCCGGCAGGACCTGAAGCGCTTCATTGTGAAGAATACCCAGCGACGCCCGCTGATCATGCCCGTGATCCTGGAGATTTAGGCGTAGCCAATTGGGTGGTTACCTCGGTACTGTCGCATTGCTCAAGGGAGTGATTGACAGACGGCCTTCAACAAAGGTACTGTCGGGGTATTGATGGAAGCGATTTTGAACCGCACGTTGCCAATCCGCCGCGTTGCCCCAGCGCTGGCGCCGGCGTGCGGGCTTGTCTCGACAACAACAGCGACAATTACAACAGCCGGCACAGGAGCGCTCGGCGGATGAAGTAGTTCAGGCAATTCAAGTTTTGAAAAGCCACCATCCGCCGGACGCGGAGGTGGCTTTCGTGTTTTGTGCGACGCATATTGGCCGGATTTGAAGGGGCGCGGCTTTCGCCGCGCCGCCCCGGCCCGTAAATCTGGCGGCTTAGCCGCTGATGGGTAGTGAAACGATGAGCCTAATAACGATGAAATTCGGAGGAACGTCAGTCGGGTCGGCGGAGCGCATTCGCCAGGCGGCGGAAATCGTGCGCGATGCCCGGCGCGATCATGCCCTGGTGGTGGTCATCTCGGCGCTCAGTGGGATCACCGATCTCATCATCGCCGCGGCCAACGACGCTTGCGCCGGAAACAACGCCTGTCTCGAGGAACACCTCAAGCAGGTTGAACGGCGGCATGATCAGGTAATCGGGGAGCTCTTCTCCGGCGAAAGCCGCGCCTGCGTCCAAGCCGAGGTCGCGACCGTTCTCAACGACCTGCGGGAATTTTGCGGCGCCCTTTTGAAGTTCCGCGCGGTAACGCCGCAGTTGCTTGATGTCGCGCTGCCCATGGGCGAGCGGATGTCGGCGCCCATTGTCGCAGCCGCGCTGCGCCAGCTTGGCGTCAACGGGAAAGCCTTCGACTCCAAGGAATTTCTGATCACCAACGAAAATTTCGGCGACGCCGTTCCCGACATGGACGCCACGGCGCGCTTGAGCGGCGAACGGTTGCTGCCATTCGTCAACCAGGGTGGCGTGCCGGTGGTCACCGGCTATCAGGGCGGGACGGCGGCCGGGCAGGCGACGACCTTGGGCCGCGGCGGTTCCGACTATTCGGCCACGATCCTCGGCGCCGCGCTGAACTGTGACGAGATCTGGATCTGGACCGATGTTGACGGTGTCATGAGCGCTGATCCGCGTATCTGTCCCGACGCCACGATCCTTCCGGAAATCACTTTTGCCGAAGCCATCGAGATGTCCTACTACGGCGCCAAGGTGGTCCACCGCAAGGCGGTCCGCCCGGCTATGGAACGCGGTATCCCGGTGCTGATCAAGAACTCCTTTCGCCCGGATGTTGAAGGGACGCGTATTGCCGCTCAGGCGCAACGCAACGGTCACGTGGTGAAGGCCGTCACCGCGGTTCATCCGGCGGCGCTGCTCACGCTGACGGTTCCCAACGTCGGACATTTCGAAGATCTTTTCGGCCGCCTTTTCCTCAGCCTCGGCCACGAGCGTATTGACGTCCTGTTCTCGACTCACTCGTCTTCGGAAAACGCGCTTGGCCTCGTATTTCGCGAGCAGGACCTGGAGCGCGCGTTGGCCGCCGCCGATCGCGTCTTCCGCACCGAAATCAAGCACAGCGTGATGGCGCCGATCGCGGTACAGCGCGATATCGCGGTCATCGCGGTGCTCGGCGAAACGATGAAAGGAAAATGCGGCGTGCTGGCGCGCTTGTTCACCGCCGTTGCGCGCTGCAACGTCAGCGTGATTGCGGTGGCGCAGGGCGCCAGCGAACTGAACATTTGCTTTGCCGTGTCGGCGGCTTCGGTCCCGGTGGTGGTTCGGAGCGTGCACGATGAATTCCTGCGCCAAGCCGCCGATCCGCTTCACGCGCATCGATCGGGAGATGACGATGAAAAATACTTCGCCAGCCGCTGCTGTTCCTGAAAATGCGGCAGCGCGGGTTCGCTGTTTTCTCTGCCACGCAGTCCAGGCGGAAGTGCGGCCGGACTTTCGCTGTGCCGAATGCGGCGGACTAGTGGAGGTCGTGTACCCGTGTCAGACTTCTTCCGCAATCGAACTTAAGCAGTTGTGGCGAGAGCGGAAGATGTCAGGCTTGCCCGCTGACCGCAGCGGGGTATGGCGTTTCCGGGAGTTGCTGCCCATTGTTCAAGCAATGGATGAAGTGGTCACCCTCGCCGAGGGCAACACGCCTCTCTATCCCATGTCCCAGGCCGCGCGCCGCCTCGGAATGAAGACTTTGCTGGCCAAGCACCAGGGAATGAATCCGACCGGGTCCTTCAAGGACACCGGCATGACTGCGGCGCTGTCGGTGGCGCGCGAGCGCGGGTACCGGTGGGTGGCATGCGCGTCGACGGGAAATACCTCGGCATCGATGGCGGCCTATGCGGCGCGCGCCGGAATGCGTGCCCTGGTGCTGATCCCGGAAGGAAAAATCGCTTGGGGAAAATTGTCGCAGGCGCTGGAATACGGTGCGGTGACGCTGCAGCTGCGGGCCGACTTCGATGGTTGCATGAAGGTTGTCACCGAACTGGTTCGAAGAGTGAAGATTTATCTGTTGAACTCAATTAACCCGTACCGTCTTGAAGGCCAGAAAACCGCCGCCGTCGAAATGATGGAGCAGTTGGATTGGAAAGCGCCCGACCACATCATTGTGCCGGGAGGAAACCTGGGTAACTCCTCGGCTCTCGGCAAAGGCTTGTTGGAAATGCACCGGCTGGGCTTGATCGCTCGCCTGCCGAAGCTCTCCGTCGTGCAGGCCGAGGGGGCAAACCCGCTGTACCGCTCCATGCGTGAAACCGGCGGGAGGGAACTGACGGCGGTCCGCGCTGAGACCATGGCGACCGCAATTCGCATCGGCAATCCGGCCTCGTGGCAAAAGGCGGTCTCGGTCTTGAACCAGACCGGCGGCGCGTGCGAGCAGGTAAGCGAGGAAGAAATCGCATTGGCGAAAGCGGCGATCGGCGCCGAAGGTCTGGGGTGTGAGCCGGCGTCAGCGGTCACCTTGGCTGGACTCAAGAAGCTGTTGCGCAGCGGCTTCGTCGATCCCAACGACACGGTAGTGCTGGTTTTGACGGGGCATGTCCTGAAAGATCCCGAATACAGCCTCAAGTTTCACGCGGGAGAGTTGTTTGGCGGAGCCGCGCAGCTCAGCGGCTGGCGCCGGCCGCCCGTCCCCGTAGATGCGGACGTGGAGAAAGTAATGGCGGTCATCCAGCAAATGCAGGGGGAAGCATGAGTGAAGTTGGCAAAAACGGAGCGGGGGCGAATCGCGGTTCCCGGCCCCGCGCGATCCAGATCAAGCTGCCGGCCAGTTCGGCCAATCTGGGCCCGGCCTTCGATTCGGCGGCGATGGCGCTGGATCTTCACCTGCATGTGCGCGCGGAAGTGGCGGGCGCATTTGCCGTGGAGGCGCGTGGGCGTGATGCTGCTTTCTGCAGTAAGGCCAATGGCAATCTTATCCTCGATACTTACCGCGAGGTTCTCAAGAGCGCCGGCGTAGCCTGCTCGCCTTTGGTCCTGTCTGTGGACAACGAAATCCCCGTCGGAAAGGGTTGCGGCTCATCCGCGGCAGCGCGATTGGCGGGCATCGCGCTGGCAGTGCACTTCGGCCGGCTGAACTGGACGGAGGAGCAGATCCTCGACGAAGCCACCCGGCGTGAAGGTCATCCCGACAACGCAGCGGCATGTTGGCTCGGTGGGCTGGTCATCGTGCAATCCAACCGCGATCAGCAGGGCAGGCGCGTACACCCGGTTCGGCTCGAAGTGGCCCGCGATTGGCCCATGCTGCTGGTGCTTTCCCCCGGTGGACTGCCGACCGGCAAATCACGCGCCCTTGTGCCCATGCTTTATGGCAGGGAAGTTGTCGTGGCCAATCTGCAAAGCGCGATGGCACTGGTCGCGGCCTACACGTTGGGGCGCGAAGCGCTTTTCGCGACCGCGCAGCACGACGCGCTGCATCAGCCCTATCGCGCCAAGGCATGTCCGCTGTTGCCATGCCTGCAACCGCTGGCGGGCAGCGCGGGAATCCTGGCCGTGACTTTGAGTGGCGCAGGCAGTTCGGTGGTCCTCACCTTGCGCGAAGCCGCGTCGCAGCAGCAGGTGCGCGAAGCGGTCTGCGAGCGCATGCGGGCCGCAAATCTCGAAGGCGAATTGGTGTTTACAAGGATGGCTACCCAAGGGGCGTGCTGCGTGGAGCTGCCGGAGCGGGCATCAGCAGGGGAGAGGGCATGAAAACTGTGAATGTGGGGATTGTCGGATTTGGAACCATCGGGCAAGCGACTGCGCAACTGCTGGCTGCCAACGCCGCCAGTATTGAAGAGCGTAGCGGCGTGCGTCTGGCCGTTAAGGCGGTGTGCCGGCGCTCCGCGCTCGCGGCCGATGCTATTCCCGCAGGCGCGCGCAACTGCGCCGCCTGGCAGGAAGTCGTGGATGCCGCCGATGTGGACATCGTGGTGGAAACCATGGGCGGCAATGGCACCGCGCAGGAGGTCGTCAAGAGCGCGTTGCTGGCCGGCAAGCCGGTGGTGACTGCGAACAAGAGCTTGATTGCCGGCCACGGCGACGAAATTCTTTCGCTCGCTCACGAGCGCGGTCTTCCGGTCGGAATCGAAGCTACCACCGCCGGCGGGATTCCCATCATCCGTGCCCTGCGCCGGACCGCCACCAGCGATCGCATCTCCAGAATTTACGGGGTGCTGAATGGGACGGTGAATTACATCCTCAGCCGCATGGAGAGCGACGCCCTGGAATTTGGCGCCGCCTTGGCGGAGGCGCAGCGGTCAGGTTACGCCGAAGCCGACCCCGGTCTCGATATCGACGGTATCGACGCCCGGGAAAAGCTGTGCATCCTGGCGCGCATGGCCTTCAATTTGCGCCTTCATCCGGAGGATATTCCGACCACCGGCGTCCGCCACATTTCCCAGGTGGACCTGCAATATGCGCGGCGCCTGGGCGGGCGCATTCGCCTGGTGGGAGCCGCCGAGCGCCAGGACGAAGGAATGGCAGTGACGGTTCGCCCATGGCTGGTGCCGCACAACTCCATGCTCGGCAAAGTGGAAGGCGTTTTCAATGCCGTCTTTGTTGAAGGCGAACGCAGCGGGACTCAGATGTTTTATGGCCGGGGCGCCGGCGGCGACGCCACCAGTACGGCGGTGGTCGCCGACTTAATTGGCATCGCGCAGGCCATGGAAGGCAAGACTTCGGGAAGAGGACCGATGCCCGGTTTCGGCCCGATTTCAGCGTTGCCGCTTGCCGCTTGCGGCACCACTTCCGAGTGGTATCTTCGGCTGACCGTGCGCGACCATCCCGGAATTATCGCCAAGGTGGCGTCGGTGCTCGCCGAACTCGGCATCAACATCGATTCCGTGCTGCAGGAGCCGCACCTGCCCAAGGAACGCCTCTCCTTCGTCATCACCGTGGAGGCGGTCACGGAATGCACCATCCGCAACGCCATCGCGCAAATCAATGAATTCGAGTTTCTGACGGAACCGGTGTTGCTGATGCGAATCTTCGCAGGCTAGGCGGCGCGGGCAAAGTCGGCCAGGGTCTCGACACGCGCCAGGAAGTACTCCAGTTTCTCCTCGGGCCACAAAAGGCCGCGGCAGTAGGTACGCGGCAATGGCCGATTGACAGACACCAGCACGCCAACAATCTGGTCAGGATGCTTTTCCTGGATTTCGTCGCAGAACTCAGCCGCGCGGCGGATGTCTTTGTGAACCGCAACCAGGACGATGAGGTAACGTCCGGGTCTCCACAGTTCCCGTGCCTGCTCTACAGTACCGGCAACTTCGACGCTCAGGCCGCGTCGCACCAGGAGCTTGGCGCGGGCCCTTCGCTTGGAGGTGCTGTCATCCAGCAGAAGGATGATTCCCCTATCTTTGCCGTCACGTCGGTGTGGTTTTGCTCGAATCGCGATCATACTGGCGCCGTCCCGAAGCGGTTAATTATGCAAAGGCGACGGCCGCAGAGCCAGCGCCGACCTCTGCCACGGTAATAGATGCACATTTTGTTACTTCGGCGGCGGTTCGGGCGGCTTCTCAAACAATTTCGCATTCACGCCAGGGTTAACCTGGTAGGTCTCAATCTGTTCCTTCGCGCTGGGCTGACCATTCTCGGTGATGGTGCGTTGGAATGGCACCTTGATGCCATCCACCGCGCGCCAATCCGAGTAGCTGATCACGCGCTCGACGGGTCCCCGCTGCCCGGCATCCCGGTAGGAAACCTGCAACAAGCGCGCGCTCTGCGGCTCCAGCGCCCACTTAACGGCAATACCGTTTCCCCAAACGTTGACCTCCTGTGCCTCGGTATTGCCGATATTTACGGTTCCGCCGAGGGTGAATACGTATGCGGGATCGCCGGCGTGCTGCGCGATGGCAAGCCATTCGCGCTTCAGGTTGTTCAAACGATCTTGCTTCAACGACGACGGCATGTCATGCGTGCCCGCTCCCGGCATCGTCATGAACGACGACGAGGGAGACACCACGATCACCATCTCACCCGGCATCTGTTCGGCGGTGACCGCGGCGCGCAGTTTGTCGGGGAATTCAATGGTCAGGTCGTTGTTGAAGGTGATGGCGCCCTGCGGCGACTGTTGCGTGCTGACAAGCTTCTGGTGGACCGCCTTCACTCCATCGAGCTTGGTGGCGCCACCGATCGAGGTGACAAACTTCTGCACCAGGTCGCGGGCTTTCGGGTCGGACTTCGACGGCGTGCTCGGTCCGGCGTTGGCCGGCGCGCCGGGCGCCGGGATGGAGATGTCAATCGTCGTTACCGGCCCCAGCGACGACAGCGGCTTGGCGAATTCAGCCTGGTTGCCGACCACCAGCACCGCGAATTGTTGCGGGTGAATGTACTTCTGTGCGACGCGGTTGGCCTCTGCAGGCGTGGTCTGCTCGATGCCGGCATGATAGCGCTGCAGAAAGTCGGCGGGATAACCGTGGAACTCGTACAGCATTCGTTCGCCCAGGACCTTGTCCTTGGAATCAAAATGGAAGATGAAGCGGTTGAGGATTGAGTCCTTCGCCTCGCGAACCTCCTCGGCGGTGATGGGCTGGTCGGTGCGGATGCCTTTCAGTTCCGCGTAGAGGGCCTGGATGGCATCTACCGTGGTCGGACTCTTGGTTCCCATGGCAATGCGCGCTATGCCGGGATGGCTGAACGCGGAGCCAATGCCTCCCCCCACCGAGTAAGCCAATCCCTTCTCCGTGCGGATCGTCTTGAACAACCGTGAAGCGAAACCGCCGCCCAGCACTTCGTTCATCACATCCAGCGAAAAGTAATCGGGATTGTTGCGCTGGATCCCGAGCGTGACCATGCGAATCTCGCTCTGCGTTACATCCGTCTTCTCGATGTAATAGAGCCCAGGCTTGGGATCGTGAAATTGAATTTCCCCTTTGGGCGGCACCGGCGCCTGGGGCCAGGAATCAAAAGCTTGGTGCAGCCGGCGTTCCATGGCGGCAGGGTCAAAGTCGCCGAAAATACCCAGAATAATATTGTTCGGATGAACGAAGGTGGCGTGCCACTTTACGAGATCTTCGCGGGTGATCGCGGCAACGGTCGAATACTCCGGGATCCGCGCGTAGGGATTGTCACGGCCGTAGGCGAGGCGGACGGATTCCCGCCCCGCAATTTCCCCGACATCATCGTTGCGGCGCGCGATGTCGGTATTCATCTGTGTCTTCGCCAATTCGAGTTTGTCGGGGCGAAACGCAGGCTCGCGTAACACTTCAAGGAAAACCGGGAACACTTCGTCGAGCTTGTCCTTAAGGCAATCAAAACTAATGGTCGTGGAATCGGCGCCACCCCCGGTTTCTACCTTGGCGGCACGGGTTTCCAGGAAATCATCGAGCTCATCGCCGGTGCGTTTGGTGGTGCCGCCGGTACGCCACACCGCGCCGTAGGCTTCCACCAGCCCGACCTTCTCGGCGGGTTCCTGGATCGATCCGCCGCGAATCCGCATCGTGCCGCCGACCACCGGAAGCTCATGGTCTACCTGCAGAAAAATGATCATTCCGTTCGCCAGCTGGATGCGCCGCGGCTCCTGGGGATGGAATGGCGGTAACGGCGGGATGGGAATCTGCTTCCAGGTGGCGGACGGTCCGCCGGTGCCGGGCTTGTTGGTCTTCGCGCCCGTGGGCGCATGCGTCGTCGGCTTGGGCGAGGGCTTCTGCGTTGCCATTTGTGTCCAAGCGGCGGGTGCAACCCACAACACCAAAGCCAGAGCAGTTGCACGGAAGAGATGCTTATGCTGGGCGCTAAACCGGAGGAGCGTGAAACGTGAAACGTGAAATTCGAGACCTGGTTTCATGGCTTCTCCTCCGGTTTTTGCGCCGGAGCGGCGCCTGCCATCCTGGTGCTCTCGATGATGCCCACAGTGCGATTCGCCGGCACGAACGTCTTGTTGGCGACGCGGCGAATGTCCGACTTGGATACTTTGTCGTAACGCTCCAGCTGCCGGAAAAGCTCGCGCCAATCACCGAAGCGCGCCTGGAACGTCGCCAGTTGCGCCGCCAGCCCAGAGTTGTTGCCCAGGCCGCGGATCAGATCCGCCTTGGCGCGCGTCTTGAACATCGCCAGCTCCTCGTCGCTTACATCGGCGGTTTTCAGCCGCTCGATTTCCGCTCGGATCGCGTCGCGAACCTCGTCGTTCGTGTGCCCCGGAGTGGGCACCGCGTAGAAGGCAAACAAGTGCGGATACTTGCTTCCCGGCCAGCCGCTGAAGCCGGCTGATTCGGCGGCTATTTTCTTGTCGCGAACCAGCGCGCGATAAAGCCGCGAGGTGCGTCCATTCGACATGATGTCGGAGATTGCATCGTAAACCGCATCGTCAGGGTCCCGGTAGTCGGGCCGGTGATAGCCTTCGATGTACAGCGGCTGCGCGGTTTCGCTGAGGACGACGCGGCGCTCGGCCTGCTGGGGTGGCTCCGTCGTCGGGTCTTCAGTCGGAAGCGGCGCCTTCGGCAGGCGGCCAAAATACTTTTCCATGATCGGCAGCGCTTGTGCTGCCTTGATGTCGCCGACTGCGGCGACCACCATGTTTGCGGGAACGTAATAGACATGGAAAAAGTGTTCGGCGTCGGTCGCGGAGAACCGCCGCAGGTCGGAAGCCCACCCGATCGTCGGCCGGTGGTAAGGATGTGCGATGAATGCGGAGGCGATGAACTGCTCGATCAGGCGGCCGACCGGGTTGCTCTCGGTGCTCATGCGCCGCTCCTCAAAGACGACGTCGCGCTCCTTGTAGAACTCGCGCATGACCGGTTCTATGAACCGCTCTGATTCCAGGTATGCCCACAACTGCAGCCGGTTCGACGGGAATGAATAGTAGTAGACCGTCTGGTCGTCGCTGGTCTGGGCGTTCATGCCCACGCCGCCGTTCTCCTCGATGATCTGGGGATAGGCATTGCGTACCACGTACTTGTCCGCTTGATGGATGGCATCCTGCCAAGCTTTTTCCAGTTCGGCGACCTTCTTGTCGTCGCGGCCGACACGCCTTTCCGCCTCGTGGATGTAAGCGGCGTAAGCCTCTTCGACTTTCTGCAGCGCAACTTTTTCTGCCGGCCAATTGGTGGTGCCGATCGTGGTTGTCCCCTTGAACGCCATGTGCTCGAACATGTGCGCCAGGCCGGTTTCATCCTTCGGGTCCTGCACCGACCCTGCGTCTACCATGGTGTAGCCGGAGAAAACCGGTGCCTCGGGACGTTCCATCACCAGCAGCGTCAGTCCGTTGGCAAGCTTGCGGACGGTCACGCGCTTTTCAAACGACGCAACATCCTGACCGTGAAGCGGAACCGAGATGAAGACGAGGGAAGCGGAAAACGAGAAAAGGAAGGCGAACAGACACGAGAACAGCCTTCGCATGCGACCTCCGTACAGCAATCACAAAACTTACGCCGCGGCTGAAATGGCTGTCAAACCGGCAGGAAATGAAATTGTCAGAGGTCGAAGACTCGGTAGGCGCGGGGCGGGTCCTCCGCCTGCAGCAACCCGAGCGCGACGTTGTATACCGGGACGCCGCCTACGGTCTTGCCTTCGGCCGTGCCGTGATGTGCGTGACCGTGCACGATCAGGTCGGCGCCGTGGCGGTCTACGACCTCCGCCATGCGCGAAGTGCCGAGATAAGGAAAGATTTCCGGCGCCTCGCCTTTTACCGTCGCCACGATCGGCGCATAGTGCAGGATGACGACTCGCTTGTTCGTCCTCAGCTGAGAAAGTGCGCGCTCCAGTTTCAGGCTCTCGTCAATTGCTGCCTGGACAATGGCTTTGACCTCGCGCTCTCCGAATGCGGTGAGCACGCCCCGCCCAAACCCTCCGATGAAGCCCTTGGTGCCGGCAAAGCCCACGCCGTCGCGTTCGTAGCCGGTGCCGTCCAGGATCTTGATGCCCTCGGTGGCCATCATCTTCATCAGCTCCTGTTCCTGGCAGCTCTCGTAATCATGGTTGCCGAGCACGGCAATGATGGGAATGCGCAGGCGGACCAGCAGGTTCAGCAGCGGCTCCATCTCGCTCGTCTTGCCGTAATTGGTCAGGTCTCCGGCCACGATCAGGACGTCGGCTTCATCGCGCACGCGTTCGATATGGGGGCGGATGTGCTCCCAAACCGGCGGGTTGAAATGTAGATCAGCGGTGGCAGCGACTCTCATCTTCCTCTTGCGGCGCTTTTTGTGGATCGGTTCTACGCCGCCGGCTCCAGCTTGGGCATGCGTTTGGCGCGGTAGACCTCCAGCAGGTCTTCCATGCCCCATTCGTTGACGTCGATGGCGAACATCTTCGGATCAATCAGGCTGCCGCGGAACAGCGGACGCTCGCCGGGCTGGTCCAGCGCTTTGCCCAGGCGGCCCAGCAAATCGTCCCACACCCATCGCGGCACAAAATCGGAGTGCGCCGGATAAACATAATGAAAGAGGATCAGGTCCCAGAACAGCATCTCCCAATGTTGGCCGACAAGGCCGAGCAGCCGATGCCAGTCAAGGCTGCCTTTTGCGCTGAAAACGACATGCGCGATATCAGCTCCATCGAAGCGCTCGCGGCGTGTCACGAAAATCTTGGAAGCAATCAGTTCCTCGCGCGCCAGCACTTTGACGGGGACACCGAAACTCTCCGACGGCACGCCGCGCTCAATCCACGACTGGTCCACGACGATCACCGCGTTACTCATGCCGGTAATCAGGTCCACGTAGTATTCGCCGCGGTGGGCTTTCGCCAGCCAGACCGGGTCGGTAACCTGGGTTTCAAAGCCCTCTTCTTTCAAGGAGCGGAGGGCGGCATCCACGTGCTCGGCGCATAGAAAAAGGTCCAGGTCCTTGGTGTCGCGGCAGATCCCGGTGTGCAATTGGAGCGCGGCGGCACCGGATACCACGTAGGGAACACCCGTATCGTTCAAGTGCTGCAGGACGCCACGGAACAGCTTCACCTGCTCGGGTGCGAAGTCCGGCGGCATGGACGAGCTGACGGGGAGCGTCTTTTCCTCTGTGCCTGGCACAGAGCATTGGATGGCAGCGGGTTGAGGTGAGTTGTGGCAGGTTGCCCAGAAACAGCGCACATTACGCAGGATTAACCGCAGCGGTATGCTCGCCAACGCATCCAAGAAAGTGGATATGGCCAAGGAAACCACCATCGAGATCGAAGGCCGGAACCTGAAGCTGTCCAACCTGGACAAGGTGCTGTATCCGGGGGCCGGCTTCACCAAGGGCCAGCTCATCGACTATTACATCCGCATCGCGCCCTACCTTCTGCCTCATTTGCACGACCGCCCGTTGACCATGAAGCGCTATCCGGAGGGCGTCGGCGGATTCTTCTTTTACGAAAAGAACTGTCCCAAGCATCGGCCGGAATGGGTGCAAACGGCGAAGATCTGGAGCCACGGGAACAATCGCTGGATGGATTACTGCATGGTGCAGGACGTGGCGACTCTGGTGTGGGCAGCGAACCTGGCCGACATCGAGCTTCATACCTCTCTCAGCCGGGCCGCCAACATTGAGCAGCCAACAGTGCTGGTCTTCGATCTCGACCCCGGTGCGCCCGCCAACATCGTGCAGTGTTGCCAGGTCGGTTTGTGGGTGCGCGAGATTTTCGCCAAGCTCAGGCTGCAGGCCTTTCCCAAGACCTCGGGTTCGAAGGGCCTGCAGGTTTATGTCCCGCTGAACACGCCCGTCACCTACGACGTCACCAAGCCCTTTGCCCATGAGCTGGCGCGGATGCTGGAACGCGCCTATCCCGACCGCATCGTCTCTGACATGAAGAAGACTCTTCGCGTCAATAAAGTGTTCGTCGACTGGAGTCAGAACGACCAATACAAAACCACGGTCTGCGTGTATTCACTGCGCGCCAAGGATCGCCCAACCGTCTCCACGCCGGTCACCTGGGAAGAGGTCGAGCGCTGCCTTCAGAAAGAAGATGCCGAGCTGATGGTTTTCGACTCCAGCCAGGCGATTGAACGCGCCGCCGCCTCCGGCGACCGGTTCGAACCGGTGCTGAAGCTGAAGCAGAAGCTGCCGCCCCTTCCCGCGCTGCAAGAGCTTTTTGCTTCCGGCAATCTCGCCAAGGCGGCTCCTGTCCCCGCGAAAAGGAAAAAGGTTGTGGTGGCAAAAACGCCGAAGAAAAATTCCGTGCGCGTCCGGCGCGCCGGCTGACCGGTACTCTCCCCCTATTTCCTTCGCGGTTAACAAGCAAGCGTGATGCGAGTCACTGGCAATTGTGCGCCCTTCGCTGCATACTGCGTGCGCTCGTGGTATAAACCCAAGGCGAAATTCCGGCTTGGAGGTCCTTATTGTGAAAAGAACTGTCTGTTTCTTTCTGCTGTTTTTCCTGTTCTTCTGCGTTGCCTCGCAGGCCCAAACCATTACCGTGGGGTTCACCGTGTCGAAGACGGGAGCCCTCAACGTCGATTCCCTGGAGCAGTCCAACGGATTTGAGCTGTGGCGCGACCAGGTGAATGCCAAGGGCGGCATCAAAGCGGGCGGGAAGAGTTACCAAATCAAGTTCGTCTCTTACGATGACGAATCACAGGCAAAGCGAGTCCAGCAGCTGTACTCGCGTTTGATCCTGGAGGACAAGGCCGACTTCCTGTTCAGCCCCTATTCCTCTGGTTTGACCACCAGCGCGTCCATCGTTTCGGAGCAGTACGGCAAGGTGATGCTGACCACGGGCGCGGCCGACGAAAAAACCTACCGACAGGGCAACAAGTACCTGTTCCAAATTTTCGCGCCGGCGACGCAATACCTGGAGACTGCGATTGACTTACTGAAGACCAAAGATCCGAAGGCAACAATCGCCTTCGTGTATGAGGACCATGCGTTCTCGGTTGCCGTGGTGAATCCGGCGAAGCCGTATGCGCAGCAGCAAGGGTTCAACGTGGTCTTCAGCGAGGCCTATCCTCCCAACACGACGGACTTCAGCGCCATTCTCGACAAGGTAACCTCTTCCAAGGCGACGGTGCTGCTGGGCGGCGGCCACTACGCCGATGGTTCCACCCTGGCGCGGCAACTGCTTGCGCGCAAGGCCAAGATGAACATGGTCACGATATTGGTAGCACCCGACAGCCCGAAATGGTCGGAACTGGGGGACGCCGCAGTCGGCATCTGCGTGCCCTCGCAATGGGAACCGCAGGTTAGCGTGAAACCGCAGTTCGGACCGACGGTGGCGGAGTTCAACAAGGCGTACGCTGCCAAGTACAACGCCGAGCCCAGCTACGAGTCGGCGGGTGGCTATGCGGCGGGCCTGATCCTGCAGCACGCCATCGAGCAGGCCGGGAGCCTCGACTCGGAGAAGGTAGCCGCAGCACTGAACGGGCTGGATGCGACCACGTTTTACGGGCGGACCAAATTTGCCACCGCGGCGAATGAGCATGGTCTGCAAGTGGGCCACACCATGGTGATCGCGCAGTGGCAGAAGAAGGGCGGAAAGCTGACCAAGGAAGTGGTCTGGCCTCTGGCTAACAAGAGCTCCAACCTGGTTTACCCGATCCACTGATTTAGAAGGCCAGCGGCAAACGGCGGTCAACCGCTTGCTGCTGGCCAATTCCTGGACCACGAGGTAGGCAATGGGCGGCATACTGGCCTCAATGATTGATGGTGTGCTGGTCGGCTCCGTCTACGGTCTCGCGGCCATGGGCCTGAGCTTGATCTGGGGCGTGATGGACGTGATCAACCTCACCCATGGCTCGATGATCGCTCTGGGTATGTTCGGCATGTACACGCTGTTTGCCGCCTTCTCCACCAATGCATACATCCTGGTATTGCCGGTCATCGTCGCGGGGCTGGTCCTCGGGGTGATCGTGTACTGGATGTCGGTGCACTGGGTGGTGGGACGGCCGCCTCTGATGAGCCTGCTGTCCACCTTCGCCGTCAACATGATGGTGATCGGCATCGGCACGATCATCTGGAGCACGAGCCCGTACAACGTGAACTTCAGCCTGCCGGGGATTACGGTGGGTGCGTATACGTTTACCGGGAACCACATTGCGGCGGCGACCTCGGCCGTGGTAGTGGCGCTGGCGTTGGAGCTGTTCCTGTTTCGCACCCGAGCCGGCAAGGCCATTCGTGCCGTCGCCCAAAACCGTGATGCCGCGGAGTTGATGGGCATCTCCTCCACCACGGTGCTGGCCACCGCGTTCGGCATCGGCATCGCGCTGGCGGCAGCTTCGGGTGCGCTGGTATCCACACTTTTCCCCTTCACCATTCTTTCCGGCGGGGTTTACGAGCTGAAGAGTTTCGTGGTGACGGTACTGGCGGGTCTGGGCAAACCGCTGGGGGCGCTGGTCGCGGGCGTGCTGTTGGGCCTGCTGGAAGGACTGGTTTCACCCTTCATCGCGGTCAGTTGGGTGCCGCTGATTGAATTCGGCCTTTTTGTCGTGGTGCTGGTCTTTTTCCCCAAAGGCATCTTCGCGAGGGCAAACGCGTGATTGTCCGCCGGCCAGTGTTTTGGCTAATTCTGATCGTTGCGGCGCTGTTCATCGCCATCCCGCTGCGAACCAATAACGTTCCACTGCGGGAGGACCTTCTTCTTGTCGCCGTAGCCATCATCCTGGCCAGCAACCTCAACCTGATGATCGGCTACACCGGGTACGTCAATTTCGGCAACATCGTGTTTTATGGACTGGGAGGATACATCGGGCTGTACCTGGCGACGGTGAAGAGCTGGAACTTGGTGTTGGCAGCGCTGGTGGCCGGCGTGGTGGTCATGATCTTTGCCTTCCTGTTCGGGCTGGCCATCCTGCGATTACGAGGTGCGTACTTCGCGCTGGCCACGATTGGCATTCTGCAGGCGGTGCAGTCGTTCGTCTCCAATTTCGATCCCTGGGGCCGTTCCACCGGGATGTACGTTTCCTTTGAATCGTACGCGCCGCTGGGCGGCGCCATGCGCGCGCTCTGGATCACGTACTACCTTATGGTCGGGGTGATGGCGCTGTCGCTGTTTCTAAGCCTGGGAATCAAGATTTCGAAATTCGGCCTCGGGCTGTTTGCCATCCGCGAAGATGAAGACGCGGCCGTGGTCCTGGGCGTCAACACCACGGTGTACAAGGCAATCATCTATAGCCTGTCGGCGTTCTTGCCTGCGGTCGCGGGCGCGCTGATGTTCTACAAGAACGGCATGATCGATCCCCAGATCGCGTTCGAGTTGATTGCCTCCATCGAAGGCATCGTGATGCTGATGCTGGGAGGGCAGGGGACGGTGGTGGGCGCGGCGCTGGGGGCGGGGCTGTACGAGCGATTACGATCGTCGTTGCTGACCTCTCCGAAACTCTCCAACTTCCACCTGGTAATTGCGGGTGGTTTGCTGCTGCTGGTGATTCTGTTTGCGCCCGGCGGTCTGATCGGCTGGGTGTATCGGCTGGTGCCGAGAGCGCGGAAGGTGATCGAATGAGCGTGCTGCTGGAAGGCCGCGGCGTCAGCAAGCGGTTCGGAGGGCTGTTGGCGGTCTCCGACGTCAGCTTCGTCGTCAATGAAAACGAAATCCTCGGCCTGATCGGACCCAACGGCGCCGGAAAAACGACCCTGTTCAATATCATCAATGGCGTGTACAAGAACGACGGCGGCACCTTCACGTTCATGGGAAAAGACATCACCGGTTGGCCGCCGAACAAACTAGTGCACACCGGCTTGGCGCGCACCTTTCAGGTGGTGAAGCCGCTGAACGAGATGACGGTGCTGGACAACATCACCGTTGGCGCCTGCTTCGGCCGCGAGTACCTGGGACTGCGCGGCGCTCACCATGTCGCACTGGAAGTGCTGGAGAGGGTGCACCTGACAGACCGCGCCAACGTGCTGGCCAAGCACCTGACGATAGCGTTCAAGAAACGCCTGGAAGTAGCGCGCGCACTGGCGGCCAACCCCAAGCTGCTGCTGCTGGACGAAGTGCTGGCCGGATTGAATCCGACCGAAGTGGCGAAGATGCTGGAGTTGATCCGCGCCATCCGCGACCAGGGAGTTTCCATCATCATGATCGAGCACCTTATGCACGCGGTGATGAACGTCTCGGATCGGGTGATGGTGCTGAACTTCGGCATCAAGATCGCGGAAGGCAAGCCCGACGAGGTGGTGCAGGACCCGGCGGTCATCGAGGCTTACCTGGGCAGCGCCGACATCGCGGACAAATTGCGGGAGGGGCAATGAGCGAAGTTGCCCTCGAAGTCGAAAACGTCGAATCCGGGTACGGCGAGGTGCAGGTGCTGTGGGGCGTCTCGCTGAAGGTGCGCGCCGGGCAACTGACCACCATCCTGGGCGCCAATGGCGCCGGCAAGTCCACGACGCTGCGCACCATCATGCACTGGCTGAAGCCGTGGAAGGGGCGGGTGCTGCTTGGGGGGCAGGACGTGACGCGGCTCTCCATGCACGCCAAGGCGCAGCGCGGCTTGGTTCTGGTTCCGGAAGCGCGGCAATTGTTCGGCGACATGACGGTGGAAGAAAACTTGCAGATGGGCGCCTACACGGCCCGCGCCAGGAAGACCGTGGCGGCGAACCGTGATCGTGTGTACACCCTGTTTCCGCGCTTGAAGGAACGCCACGATCAGCTGGCGGGAACGCTCTCCGGCGGCGAGCAGCAGATGCTGGCGGTGGGGCGCGGGCTGATGCAGGAGCCGCAGGTGCTGATGATCGACGAGTTGTCGCTGGGCCTGTCGCCGCTGCTTGCGCAGCAGCTGTTTCTCACCCTGAAAAAGCTGAAGCAGGACGGCATGACCATTGTGCTGGTCGAGCAGAACGTACACCTGGCGCTGGCGCTGGCGGACTATGCTTACGTCATGGCCGAGGGAAGAGTGAGGCTGGAAGGGCCCGCCGAAGAAGTGGCAAACAATAACGAGGTGCGGACAGCGTACCTCGGACTGTAGCTTCCCGCTTGGTCCGGCATCGAAGACAAAAGCCAGGAACGCACTATGCCCGAGCCGGAAACAAAACCATCCTCCACCTTTTATGCCGGCACGTCAGGTTGGGCGTATGCCGCGTGGAAGCCCCAGTTTTATCCCGCCAAGTTGCCGGCAAAAGACTTCCTGAAGTTTTATTCCACGCAATTGAACGCGGTGGAGGTGAACTATTCCTTCCGCCGCATGATCAATGAAAAAACGATCGCCGCGTGGGTCGCGCAAACGCCGCCTCATTTTCGCTTTGTGCTCAAGGCGCACCAGGCAATCACCCACTTCCGGCGTTTGAAAAATGCGGAGGAGCCGCTGCAGCGCTTCCTGGAATGTATCCAGCCGCTGGCGGCAGCCGGGCGCCTGGGCCCGGTCCTGTTCCAACTACCGCCGAACCTGAAAGCCGATCTCAACCTGCTCAACGCCTTCCTGGACTTGCTGCCGGGAAAGTTGCGCGCCGCATTTGAGTTCCGCGAAACTTCGTGGTTCAGCGACGACATTTACGCACTGCTTCGCCGTCACAACGCGGCGCTGTGCATTGCAGAAAACGACGATTTGCAGACGCCCGAGGTGGTAACCGCGGACTTCGCCTACTTCCGCCTGCGGCGCTCCCAGTATTCGGCTGAGGATCGCACCCTCATTTCCGACGCCATGCGCAAGCGACTGAAACAGGCCGGCGAGCGCGAAATCTATTCCTTCTTCAAGCACGAGGAAGTCCCCGAAAGCCCTCTGTATGCGCGAGAACTGCTGGAATCGGTGAGCGGAATGTCGAACGCCGCTTAGTTGCGCCCAGGGAACCTTCTTTAGTAATTACGACGCCTGAAACTTATCGGACATAATCGCCGCGTGTGGATTGCTGCGCCCAACGACCGTATTCTTGCGGGTTTTTCTGATTACCTGAAGATCGAGAAAGGGCTGGCGCCGCTCTCGGTGAGCGCGTACCGCCGGGACCTGCTGCAGTTCGCGGCATTTCTTCAGGGGCGAAAGCCGTCGCGGGCCTTGCTGCAGGCGCGGCGGCGCGACGTTCGCGATTTTCTCGATCACCTGTTCTCGCAGCAGTCGGACGGGCGTTCGGTGGCGCGAAAACTTTCCGCCATGCGGCAGTTCTACAAGTACCTGTTGCTGGACCGGATGATCGATCAGGACCCAACCCTGAACATCGACACGCCGCGGCAATGGAAGGTCTTGCCGAAAGCGCTCTCGCGTAGCGAGACGGAGAGCATGCTGAAGCCGCGGACGCCTCTGGCAGCCGATCCGTACCGTGCGGCGATCGCGGCGAGGGACCTCGCCATGCTGGAGATGCTTTACGGCGGCGCGCTTCGGGTCAGCGAAATGATCGGGGTTGCGCTCAACGATCTCAAGATCGAGCAGGGCTACGTGCTGGTGCGGGGCAAGGGAGACAAGGAAAGAATCGTGCCGCTCGGGCGCGCCGCCGTGGAAGCGTTGCAGACGTACTTGTCGGGAGCACGACCGCTGCTGGCGGGGCAGCGCAGCTCTCCGCTGGTTTTCCTGGGCCGCGGTGCGCGCAAATTGTCGCGGCAACGCGTATGGCAGATGGTGCGTGCGACTTCGCGGGCATGTGATCGCGAGGCGTCGCCGCACATGCTTCGCCACAGTTGCGCGACCCACATGGTGGAAAACGGCGCTGACCTGCGGACAGTCCAGACGATTCTCGGCCATGCCGACATTTCGACGACGCAGGTTTATACGCACGTCGCCTCCGACCGCCTGAAGGCGGTGTTGATGAGCCATCATCCGAGGGCAAAAAAGAGAGCTCCGTTTTCCGGTTCGAAGTTGACGCTGGTGGAGCGTGCCGGCTCGTAGCAGGTGGCGTGAGTTCATGATCACGAATGGACAAGACGGGCGTGCGGCCCGCACGCCGTGCGAGAAGGGGGTTGCGAATTTCCTGCGCAACCTGCGCGAGCGGAATGCCTCGCGCCACACCGTCCACGCCTACGCGCGCGACTTGGGTGAGTTCGCGCAATTTCTCGGCGGCCAAAAGTGGGAGGAGATCGACCACCTCCAAGTGCGCGGATTTCTTTCTCGGCTGTACGAGCGCGGCTTGAGCAAGACCTCGGTGGCGCGGGCGCTGGCGGCGGTGCGCTCGCTGTATCGCTGGCTGGCGCGGGAAGGCATCGTCGAGCACAACCCGGCGGCGCTGGTGGCGACGCCGCGGCTGCCGAAAAATCTGCCGCGGGTGCCGACGATCGAGGAGATCAATTCCGTGCTCGATGCCGAGATGCCGGAGAGCCGCGCATTTCCGGAGCGCGACCGGGCGATCCTGGAATTGCTTTACGGATGCGGCTTGCGCAACTCCGAACTGGTCGGAATCAACCTGGCCGACATTCATTGGTCGAAGGGCGCAATTCTGATTCGCGGCAAAGGCAGCAAGCAGCGGGTGGTGCCCTTCGGAGAATCGGCGAGCGCAGCGTTGTCGGCGTACCTGCCCGCGCGGGAAGCGGTGCTGAAGGAGCGCAAGAAGACGTCCCCGGCGTTGCTGGTAAACCGCCTCGGCGGCAGGCTGACGACCCGAAGCGTGGGGCGGATCGTCAAGAGCATTGCCATTGCACGGGGATTGCCGCCGGACCTGCATCCGCACACGCTGCGGCACGCTTTCGGCACGCACATGCTGGAGGAAGGCGCGGACTTGCGGGCGATCCAGGAGATGCTGGGCCACGAACGGCTGGCTACAACCCAGCGTTATACGCAATTGTCCATGAAACACGTGATCGACGTTTACGACGCCACGCACCCGCGAGCCAAGTAAACGGCGCTGTTCAAGGAGCAAGCTATGAGTTCGATAGCTGCAGCAACGGCCGGCCGCGAGTCCCAGGCCGCCCGCGCGGGTAAAGAAAGTTGCGCTGCGCCGGCGGCTGGGGGCGGTGAACCGCGAATTGTGGCTGCTGCTGGGAATGTTCGCGATCGCGCTGCTACTGAATTCGATGGTGGCACAGCATCGCATGCTCCTCGGCTTCTACGTGCTGCCGACTATTTTCTCAGCCTACTTTTATGGCCGGCGCCACGCCGTACTGACAGCCGTTGCGAGCGTGTTGCTGATCCTGGCAATCGCCTACTTCAACCCGGTGGTGCTGGGCAGGAGTTTCGAGTTCATCGCCGAGGAACCGTGGTTCGACTTCGTGGTCTCAAGCCTAGTGGGCCGCGGCAGCGGCAGCGGCGGCGCGGCACTTGGGCTCACGCAATGGCGTCCACATCTTCATGACGCGGGACTTCAATTCTGCCGTCAGCCGATCGTATTCCGCTTCAAGATTGGAGACGTGCTGCGGCGGGTAAATGGGATCGCCAAAGACGATCTTCAGGCGAGTGAACTTTTGGAAACCCTTGCCGCGCGGCCAAGCTTCAAAAAATCCATCCAAAGCAACGGGAACGACCGGCACCTTCAAATGAGTGGCGAGAATGGCAGCGCCTTTCTTGAAGACTTTAGGCGTGCCGTCGATGCTGCGTTCGCCTTCAGGATAAAGGACCAGGACCTTGCCGTGGCGCAAGCCGTAGGCCCCGGCGCGCATGGCGGGCACGAGATTGGAGTCGGGATCGACCGGAATGAGCCGGAATGTGCGTGCCAGCATGCGCATGAAGCCGTTGCCGAAGATCTCGCTCGTACCTACATAAAATGTTTCGCGGAAAACAGAGTAGGGAAAAACACTTACCAAGATCGGCGCGTCGATAAAGCTTTGGTGGTTGGGCGAGATGATAAACGGCCCTTGCTGCGGCAGCTTCTCGATGCCTGAGACTTCGAGCCCGAAGCGGTCGCGCACAAAAAGGTTGAGCAATCGAGTGAGCAGGAACCATGCGCGCTCGGCGACGGGCTTGCGGCGAGCGACGGCGAGCACTTCCGGATCGGTGGGGTCGGTGTTGAGGACCCCGTCCCAGGCCTGGAGGTGTTGAACACGCGCTGAGGAGCCGGTGTTCTGGCGAATGGCGTCCACCAGTTCGCGGACGGTATAGACCTCCGAGACCACGGTGTCCGGAACGCTGGCGCCAAGTTCGCGCTCGAGGGCGACCAGAAGCTCGACCCGCTCCATGGAATCGAGGCCGAGGTCGAGTTCGAGGCTGTCGCGAGGATGAATCTGCTTTCGATTGCTGTCGGCGGAGATGCGCCGGATCGCTTCCAGAGCGCGAACGACCGTGGGTTCTGCAAGCCATTCCTGCTCGTCCTCAGTAAGTGAGCGGACCATGGCTTCGCCCTTGGGCTGTGCCGAGGATTCGTCTGCCTTGATGCGACGCTCCACTTCAAAGCGTTTGATCTTGCGGGTGGTGGTGCGCGGCAGGTCCTCCTGCCAGATATCGAAGCCGAGAATACGCTTGGTAGGTGGCAACTGCGCGGACAAGGTTTCGATATCGAAGCGGACCACTTCGCGCGCGTTCACGATTTTGCGCTCCCGCAGCACCTCGAAGTTGGGAACCACCACCGCGTGCAGGCGCTCGGCGATGGGTTCGCCCGGGCGGTTCTGCAAACCCAGGACGCAAATTTCCTTGATGAAGGGACTCTTGAGGTAGTGCGCTTCGATTTCGTCCGGGTAGATGTTTTTCCCGTTGCTGAGGACGATGACATCCTTTTCGCGGCCGGTGATGAAGACGTTTCCGCGGCTGTCGATATAACCGAGATCGCCGGTGTGCAGCCAGCCGTCACGAATGCCCTCGGCGGTGGCCTGCGGGCGGTCGTAGTAACCCTTCATGACCAGCGGCCCGCGAAGCAGGATTTCTCCGATCGCAGGACCGGAACCGTCGTCGAGGGGCTTGGCATCGCGTAATTTCAGTTCCATCCCATGCAGAGGCTTGCCGACGGAACCTAGCATGTTGTCGTCGGGAGGCGTGCCGATGGCGCCGCCGGCGGTTTCGGTCAGGCCGTAGCCTTGGAGCAGTTCGAAGCCCATGGCGTAGAAGTCGCGGGCAATGCCGGGATCGAGCTTGGATCCGCCGGAGATCAAGTAACGCATCTTTGGACCAAGCGCGGCGTGAACCGAGCGGAATAGCAGCTTTCCAAGATTCAACTTAAAACCACGGGCGAAGCGCGACAAGTGCAGCAGAGCGCGAAAAGCGCTCTCGGCGAGGCGGCCGCGCGCCCGGGCCTGATTTTGGATGCGTTCGTGAATGAGATAGAAAAACTGCGGGACGCAGCAGAACAGGGTGATGTCGCACTCGCGCAGGGCACGTAGCAGTTCCTGGGTATTGAGCGATTCGAGGAAAACGATGCGGGCGCCACCGGCCAGGGGCAGGAGAAGGTTCGCCATCTGCGCGAGCGCGTGAAACAGCGGCAGCACGCCCAGGATCGCGTCGCGGGGTGTGACGTCGAGCAGGCGAAAGACACCCTCAGTCTCGGCTTTGAAATTGTCGTGCGTCAGCATGACGCCTTTGGGATCGCTGGTGGTGCCGGAGGTGTAGAGGATGGCAGCGGTGTCGTCGCCGGCAGCGTCAGCAACGACAAAGCCGGCAGACCCGGCCTGGAGCACGGAATCGAAATCGGGAGCGGAAGCCGGGGAGGCGGTTGCGTCCAGCAGCATTAAGCGAATCGGGGCGCCGGCAATGGCGCGTTGCGCGACGGGCAGGTGCCGGGCGTCAACGAACAGAAGGGAAGAGCCGCTGGCCTGAAGCAGCTTGGAAACCTGATCGGAATTGAACGCGGTGTCGAGCGGGACGGAAACCATGCCGGCAGCGACGGTGCCGAGATAGCACGCAATCCAGCGGGGGCCGTTGGCGGCGAGAATGGCGCAGCGGGAGCCCCGGTCAAGGCCGGTGGAAGTGAGCCACTTTCCGACGCATTCGGCCGCGGAGCGCAGTTGCCGGTAGGAAACGCGTTCCGGGGGCCCGGCGTGGCGTTGGATCTCAACTGCCAAGTGGTCCGGCCAGCGCTCCACCGACTGCAAGAAACGGTTGTAGAAATTGGCCATGGACGGAACGTGAGTGTAGCGGATTGAGAGCGGTAGCGCAGCAGGAAAACCGCGGCAAGCAGCGACAGCGGGGACAGCGCTGGATTATGTCGGCACTACCGTTTTGAAGGGACAATTCGGGCGCGCTTTTCGCATCCCCTAAGCGGCCGTGGAATCTAATTACGGGTGCGATGGAGGCCCTTTCCGTGTCCAGCACTACCAGCCATTCTCAGCTCGCTCCGAACCTGGCCATTTTCCAGCAGCGCCGAGTCGATGTCCTAGTTTCTGTGCAGAAGGCGGCACAGCAGATCGCTTCCATTCTCGAGCTCGACGAACTGCTTGACACAATTGTCCACCGCATTGCCGTCGAGTTTGGCTGCATTGAATCCAGCATTCTGCTGGTGGAGGGCGACCAATTTCATCTCGCAGCGGTGCACGGCTGCACGCAGTCCAAGAAGGGCGAACGTTTCCCGGTAACGGAGGGGTTATCTGGCCAGGTTTTAATAACCGGAAGACCGCATTACGCTCGCGATGTCTCGCAGGAACTGCACTACCGGCCGTGCGAACCCGAGACCCGTTCTGAAGTCGTGATTCCCTTGAAGGTAGGCGACCGGGTGATTGGCGTATTCGGGGCTTCCCACCACGAAGTGGATGCCTTCCCCAAGGCGCAGGTCGAGATACTCAAGGCGCTGGCCGGCCACATTGCGGTAGCGGTGGACAACGCGCAACGAATCAAGAAGGAGCGTCACCAGACTCAGCACATACGCGACGAGCAGGAGGAGGCTCGTCGTATTCAGCAGAGCCTGCTGCCGCGCAGCGCGCCGTTGCTGCCCGGGTTTCAACTGGAGACGGAGTGGGTACCAGCCGGCGCTGTCGGCGGCGATTGGTATGACTTCATTCCACTTGCCGACGGGCGCGTCGCCATTGTCCTCGCCGATGTTTCCGGCAAAGGCATGCCGGCGGCGTTGCTGATGTCAGCCGTGCGCGGCATCCTGCGTTCGCTGGCCCCCCTGGCGAGCGGCCCGGGAGAGGTGCTGGCGCGAGTGAACCAGATACTACTTGACGACGTACCGACTGGCCGCTACGTCACCATGATCTATGCGGTGCTCGATTCGGCGTGCCGGACACTCACCTTCGCCAGCGCTGGTCATCCCTGGCCGTTGCTGTGCCACGGAAATGAGGTGCGTCCGCTCCATACCGACGCCGGCATGCCGCTTGGTTTGCTTCCCAGCGAATTTACCGAGCACACGTTGACCCTGTGCCGTGATTTCCGCCTGCTGTTTTATACCGACGGAATTTCCGAAGCGTTGAACTGCGAAGAGCAGGAATTCGGAAGCGCTCGCCTGCACGACTTCATATCGTCGCACGATTGCAGCGTGTCGCAATTGATGGGTGCCATCCATCAGTTTGGCGGCGAATGCGGGCTGAAGGATGACGCCACGGTGATCCTGCTGCGCAGCGTTTCGGTCTAGCGCGCTACCGCTCTCCAGGTATTAAATTTCTCTTCGATTAGGAAACGAACTGGCTGTGATTTGGTTCGACGTGTCCGACATTGGAGAAGACGGCCGGCGAACTCAGAAAGTTCTCTGTTCCAGGGAAACGGAAGGCACGCTGAATCGTTGGTCCGCATACTATAGTCCTTGAGAAATCACCGCGAGCAATCACCGCGAAACTTTTCACGAGCGCTGATCGGAGGAAGTCGGTTTGACTTGGACACAGCTGGTGCAAGCGACGATGACCGCGTTGGTGGTCTGCTCCTCGATCGCACTCTGGCCTCAAACCCTACCTCTCAATCAACGTGTCCTAGTCGTATACAACTCTGATTTGAAAGAGTCGAAGAAGGTGGCGGAGTACTACATGGCGCGGCGCGGCATCCCAGTCGGGAACCAATGCGCCATTCGCCCCAATATATTCATTCGTGGCCCCTGGTCTGAAATCTCTGTGAACGAGTATCTGCGAAATGAACAGGCGCAGATACGAAAGTGCCTCAGTCGGGTGGGTAAGACCAAGATCCTGTACATAGTCCAGACCTACGCAACGCCCTATCAGTTGAAGGGAATGCCGCAGAACAGTGGGTTGGCCGTGGACCAGAGGCTCGCCGACATCTGGAACGAGGCGCCCCAAGCTGGAATGGAGGCAAACCCATATTACGGCGGTGGTTCGGCGAAGACGAATATGTATCCCCCATTCGTCTCATTCGCCCAGTTCCGCGACCGTCCCAACGCACCAACGATTTACTCGGTGTGGCGGCTGGACGCAGACACGCCTGAACTGGCACGAGGGCTGGTGGACAAAGCGATGTACGCGGAGCAACGTGGGCTGAAAGGGCGGGCCTGCTTCGACCTGCGTACGCCAGAGGTGGAGAAGCTGGATGAGTCGGGCTACAGCGCTGGCGAATGGTGGCTGCACCGCGCGGCGGCTTTCGCCCGACAGGCCCACCTCAGCGTCATTGAAGACACGAAGCCGGAGGAGTTCAGTTCTCCCGGCAACCGCTGCGACAACGCGATTCTGTACTCCGGCTGGTATTCGCTGAATAATTACAACGACGCTTTCACCTGGGCCGTGGGCGCAATCGGCTGGCATCTGGATAGCGCTTCGGCACAGAATCCACGCGGCGGCGCCAACTGGTCGGCGAATGCGCTGAAGCGAGGAATCACGGTGACAGCTGGCGCGGTCGGGGAACCATTCCTTACAGGATTGCCGCGTCCCGACCTCATCGTGCACGATCTGCTGCAAGGCGCGAACGTAGGCGACTCGTTCCTGCGGGGCACGCCGTGGCTGAGCTGGATGATCATTTACATTGGTGATCCTCTTTACAGGCCTTTTGCACATCCTGCTCTGCCGTTCCCTTAAAGATCAGGCGTTCGGACTATGCGGCGGCTCCAGCTCCCTACTCTCCTGCTGTTATGTGAAAAAGATTGCGGGCTACTACCACAAATTTCATTCCCGAAATTTGCGAAACCCGCTTGCCAAGCGGGTTTTCGACGGGTATGATGCGCCGCATCATTCCAGGGTAGCCGCCCACTCGGCAACACGTGATCGATAAGAATCTTACCGGGCTCAATGATCCGCGCCTTCATAGCCTGAACTACGTCGCCTGAACTACGTCCTATTTCCGGTCTCAAAAACACAGGCCTGCATTACATCTTCCCAAGGAGAACTCTCATGAAGCCGACTACCCGTCATGTTCAAATTCGCCGTGCGATAGTGGGGTTGCTCGCTGTGTTCATCGTGGCGGCAATCGGCCTCGTCGCAAGAACGAGTGGATCGCGCTCGCTCAAGGCCCAAGCGGATGCGATCGTAGGCAAGAAGGGCGATGTTGGTGAAATCAAACCCGGCAGGAACGCAGAAGCCGGCTTCGGCGCGAGCGAAAAACGCGGGCCTGACTTTTCGCCCGACATCCAGGCATATTTGATCCGGGCGTACCCCGCGGCTGAGATTCCGATGGCAGCGACGCTAGCCGCACAGAGCGGCTGGGCGTCCCTCAATGCCGGAACCCACTCGGCCGGAACCTGGCAGCTCATTGGTCCGAGCAAGGCGACGCAGCCGGGTGTCTTGGACGTCCTGGCTGACGGGGCACAGTACGTCACAGCGGGCCGGGTCACCGCGATGGCGATTGGACCAGCTTGCCATAGCGGTGGCTGCCCAATTTACGTCGCGGCCGCCGGCGGCGGCATCTGGCGGACAAGGGACGGGCTGGCCGGGAGCCCCAGGTGGGAGTTTGTCTCAGGCAGCTTCGCCACCAATGCGATAGGATCGCTAGTCGTTGATCCGAACGACGCGACCGGCAATACGCTCTATGCCGGCACCGGCGAGCCGAATATCTCAGCCGACTCCGAAGCCGGCATGGGAATCTACAAATCCACTGATGGCGGCAACACCTGGACTCTGCTCCCGGGCAGCATCGCCGCTGCGTCCAACTTCCGAGGCCGCGCTGTCGCGAGCTTAGCGATCACTCCCAGCGGCGACATCCTTGCCGGGATCGCGCGCGCTGTTCGGGGCGTCAGTTCCACGGACGGCGCAACGACATCTAACCCGCCGGCGGCGACGAACCCGGCCACGTTTGGCGTCTACAAGTCGTCGGACGGCGGCGCGACGTTTACCAACGTCTCTACCGCCTTGGGTTCGGTGCGCGGCGTGAATCAGGTCGCAGTCGACCCGAACAACGGCTCGATTTATTATGCGTCGTTCCTTGGGGAGGGCGTCTGGCGCTCGTCCAACTCGGGTGCGACGTGGACCCAGATCAAGAACCCGCTTAACCCGCCGAACAATGCTAACAATACGGACCGCTCTGAGTTCGCGCTGGCGAACAACAATGGGACCACTCGGATGTATGTCGGAATTGGCGCCTCCGGCGGGCCCGCGTCGCGCTTCTACCGCGCAGACAATGCGCAAACCGCGACCAACGCCAGCTTCGTCGACAAAACGACGACGCAGAACATCGGTTACTGCGATCCGCAGTGCTGGTACGATAACTTTGCTTACTCGCCGCCTGGCTTTCCCGATGTTGTCTATCTGCTAGGTTCGTTCAGCTACGGCCAGCTCGGCGGTGTATCGAACGGCCGCGCTGTGCTGCTATCGACCGACGGCGGAGCGACGTGGAGCGATCTGACGCTGGACGGCGATCCGAACCACGCCGACGGTACGCATCCCGACCAGCATGCGATCGTCGTCAACCCCAACAACCCATTTCAGTACTGGGAAGGATCGGATGGAGGTGTGGTCCGTTCAGACGGCAACTTTGCCAACGTCTCCTACAAGTGCAACACGCGCGGCTTGAGCCCGAGTGGGTTGTCGCTTTGCCAGAGCCTGCTCTGGCGCGTGCCCAATCAGCTCTACAGCATGAACGAAGCTTTCTCGACGTTGCAGTTCCAAAGTCTTTCGGCCAGCGCCAAACGACCTCAGAACAACGCCCAGGGCGGGACGCAGGACAATGGCACGTGGCAGTACTCGGGTTCGCCAGTTGTCTGGTATCAGGAGATGTACGGCGACGGCGGGCAGTCCGGATTTAGTGCCGCAGACGACTCACTGCGTTTTAATACCTTCACCGGCCAGGCGAACGACGCCAACTTCCGCAATGGCGATCCGACGAGGTGGGTTTTCATCAGTGCACCGATCTTCCTTAGCCCGGAGAGCTCGTACTTCTACCCCCCCATCATCGCTGACCCGAACCCGGCACAGGGAGGGACCATCTTCCAAGGCTCGTTCAGTGTGTGGCGGACGCAGGATTGGGGAGGCAGCCGTAGTTTCCTTGAGGCCAATTGCCCGGAGCTCGGGAACATTCCGAACTTCCCAGCCTGCGGTGACTTCGTGCGCGTTGGGCCGACCGGGGCGACAGACTTGACCGCGGCGGCGTTAGGGACCCGGGCAGGCGGCGCCGTAGCCACGATCACGCGTATGCCGAGCAACACGGGGACGCTCTGGGTGGCAACCGGCACCGGTCGCGTGTTCATTTCTGACAACGCCGATGCAGCGGCAAATTCGGTGACGTTCACACGCCTTGACAGCACCGCTGCGAACTCACCCGGCCGCTTCGTTACCGGGATTGCGGTTGACCCGACCACGGTTGACCCGACGAAACCGCGTCACGCATGGGTCTCGTACTCGGGCTACAACGTCAACACCCCCGCCCAGCCGGGCCACGTGTTTGAGGTGACCTTGAGCGGAAGCACGGCCACGTGGACAGACGTAAGCTATAACTTGCCCGATTTGCCCATCACTGCCCTGGTTCGCGACGACGTCACCGGCGACCTGTACGCCGCCAGTGATTTCGGCGTCATGCGGCTCGCCCACGGGACGACGACCTGGACGGTCGCCGGCTCAGGCTTGCCGATGGTCGAAGTTCCCGGCCTGACCATCATTCCAAGCGCGCGTTTGCTCTACGCTGCTACCCACGGACGTAGCGCCTGGGTACTTCAATTGCCATAGAACAAGCGCACCCTTCCGCAGGCGCCTCCGTGTGGGGGCGCCTTTTTCCTGTCACGTAGCAAACGAGCACTTCAGTGTTACAGTTCGAAACTGTACTGAATACCGACAAGGGATGTGGTGCAAAAGAATTCCCGGAGATTGTGAACCCTTGAGTCGGAACAGCGGCGCTACTCCGCCTGGATGCCCAGATGGGTATCGAGCTCCGCAGGAGGATAGATTAAAGTCCTTCATCACTCACTAACATCGCCCGCGGAAGACCGGATCGGAGTCGCATGGATGTGTACTTGATTGACGGGACCTATGAGCTGTTCCGTCACTTTTTCGCGGTGCCGGCTGCAGCGGATGTGAACGGCCAAGAGATTGGTGCAGTACGCGGTGTCGTAACGTCCGTTCTGTCGATGATCGAGCGCGGTGCCACCCACATCGGGGTTGCAACCGATCATGTCGTGGAGTCGTTTCGGAACGACCTGTACCCGGGATATAAGACCAGCGAAGGTGTGCCTCGGCCGTTGCTCTCGCAGTTCCCGATTCTCGAGGAAGTCCTGGTGGCAATGGGAGTGGTGGTGTGGCCCATGGTCTACTACGAGGCGGATGATGCGCTTGCTTCCGCTGCCGTTAAAGCAGCGCAGGATAATCGTGTGAGGCAAGTGTTCATTTGCACACCGGACAAGGATCTCAGTCAGTGTGTTGTGGGCACCCGGGTCGTTCAGCTGGACCGCAGGCGCGACATCTTGCGCGATGAAGCCGGCGTTGTGGCCAAATTCGGGGTGAAGCCGCAATCGATTCCCGACTACCTGGCTGTTGTCGGCGACAGTGCAGATGGCTTCCCAGGGTTATCCGGATGGGGCACAAAGGCTGCTGCTCTTGCCCTGTCTCAGTACTCTCATCTTGAATACATTCCGAAGGATTGGCGAGAATGGCATCCTTCAATCCGCAAAGCCCGCTTGCTCTCGGAATCTCTATGCAACGCCTGGAACGACGCCCTGTTGTTTCGCACCCTTGCTACCCTGAGACTGGATGTGGCGGTTTTCGATACTGTCGAGGATCTTCGTTGGAAAGGTCCGCGCCCGAACTTCGAGGAACAAAGCCTTCGAATAAAGTCACCCAGTCTCTTTCGAAGAGCCAAATCGGCAAGCACGAAAGCAGTCACTCTGTAATACAGGCAACTCGAAGGTGAGTTGCGTATTCATCGCCGCACCAATGACAAGAAGGTTCAATTCTCTTTATTCGGGCCTTCTGTTCCCGTTTCACTTGGGACGGTAAAGGTGTGAGTTATCCCATCGGGAGCAAAGGTAACAGTGGTCTGCTGATCGTGGTCTCCAAGCGGCGGTAGGAGTTTGCCATTTCGCGAAACCGCGAGCGCGCCCGCATTGTTCGTTTTGAGAACGACTTGCAAATGCGCGTGAACCTTCTGCTTGCGCTGCAGAAACCCTTCGAAGAAGGGCTGGTCATCGGCGGTGATGGAAACCCACGTAGGCTCGTTCGCTTTTATCAGGATCACGAATCCATCGGTCCGCGTGGGTGCCGCTGCGGGAATCAGTTCAGCGGCTGGAGTGGGGGTCGTTCGCGTCGCCGGATGGAGCGTTGTCGACGCCGCATTCTCCACCTGATCCGTTACCGGCGCACCGGCCGGCTGTTCACTTGTTTGGGGAGAACTGAAAGACGCGTGTGTCGCGGTGACGCTCTCGGCCGGAGTCATCGCCGGCTCGCTTCTAATCCCCTGCCGGCCTGACCACGTAGCTCCCTTACCGTAACGTATTATGCGCGTTATGCTCGCGGTCTTCCACGCGCCAAACAGCAACGCGATTGCGCAGACCGCTACGGTCGCCACGCCGCCCCAGGAGCGGCGTTCTCGAGGCTTCCCTATCTCTGGACGGCGCCGTACGGGCGCATCGGGAAGCGGTTGTTCGGGATCGCCCGCCAGGGCTATAAATTCTTTGAGTACCTGCTCCTCATTCATCCCGAGGACGCGTGCATACGACCGCACAAATCCCTTGTTGACGAAACCGCCGGGGAGCTTGTCGAATTCCTCGTTTTCAAGCGCTTCCAGGATGTGGGTGCGGATCTTGGTGGACCCAGAAATAGACTCGAGAGTAATGCCGCGCGTTTCTCGCTCACGCCGCATGCGCTCGCCAAATGATCCCATGAGCCGCCCACCTCCGAAGTAAGCTTGCTTACCGTTCACCCCCGGGCCGCGAACTGCTCTATTCTCCAATGATTTAACCAATAGGGGAGATTACGTAAGTGCATGCGGTCGATGCACTCGACAGCAAGCACGTGCAGCGCCGTCGGTGTTCTTGATTCTCCCTCTCCGCAGCGATAAACCCTGCGCTGGCGCGGTGCGAATTCAAAGTACATATTGTTGCCGTCTCGGCATTTCCCCCGAAACCCTTGCCCAGCCTGCCTTTTAGTCACATGGGCTAGTTCCGATGGAGAATTGACAACGCCTGACCCTGCAGGCAGTCTTCCGCATTGTTTTCCCGTCAAGGCCTGGGAAAGACGTACCGCAAGGAGACGAGCGCGTGCGAAAAGCGCCGATGGTTATAGCGCTTTTGGGCCTGATGTCGGTTGTTGCAGCCGCACAGAGCTACTACGTAGATTATTTCGCCAACAACGGCGGCGTGGGCGCAGCTGACCAGTTAATCCGGATCATCAACGTGGGCACCGGCGGCACACCGCTGAGCTCGCCGACGGGCGACGTGTGCGCGAACCTGTATGTATTCGACAGCCACCAGGTGATGATCGCCTGCTGTGCGTGCCGAGTGACTCCGGACGGATATTTTTCCGCATTTGTAGGCACTCAGTTGACCAACAACCCGCTCACTGGGGCGCTCGCGGCGGATGGAGTGATCAATGTCGCCACCACGCCAGCGACTGGCAGCATTTGTGACCCGACGACGTCTCTCGCCAACGCCAGCACCGACCTGGCCCACATGTTCGCAACTCACTTGCAAATGAGTGGTGGAGGAATGTTCGTCACGGAAAGCGAGCCACTGCCTTCTCCCTTAAGCGCTTCGGAAGAGGGCTTCTTGTCCCAGGCGTGCTTGTTCACGCGGTATCTCGGCAGCGGCGCAGGCACTTGCTCATGCAGCGTGCCGGCAGTTTTCTCGACGATGGGAATCACTCCTAGCCCGATCAGTGTTTCCGCGGGCGACACCTCAATGGCCACACTGCGGTTGTCGACGCCGGCACCAGCAGCCGGACTGACCATCGCTCTGAAGATGGACAACACCTTGTATGCTGTCGGGCCTGCCGTGGCTATCGTGCCAGCGGGGCAAACCTCCGTCTCGATTCCGGTGACGGGCGTTGCCGCCGGGGACACAACACTGCATGCCACGGCCCCGGGACTCCCGGAAGCAACCGCCGGGATTCACGTAAACCCGCTGACGATCACCTTCATACCTAATCCAATCAGTGTTTCCGCATTCATCACTGTCACGGCCACACTACAGTTGTCGGCGCCGGCACCCGCAGCCGGACTGCCCATCACTCTGAAGATGGATAACACGGCCTATGCCGTCGCGCCTGCAACGGTTACCGTGCCGGGGGGTCAAACTACAGCCTTGATCCCCGTGGCGGGCGTTGCACCGGGCAGCACGATACTGCATGCCACAGCCCCGGGGACTCCGGAAGCAACCACCGGGATTCAGGTAACGCCGGCGACCATTGCAATCACTCCTAACCCGATCAGTGTTTCCGCATTCAGCACGGTCACGGCCACACTGCAGTTGTCCGCACCGGCACCCGTAGCCGGACTGGCCATCACTCTGAAAATGGATAACTCGGCATATGCCGTCGCGCCTGCCACGATAATTTTGCCGGCGGGGCAAACTTCCATCGCGTTTTCCATAACAGGCGTTGCCCCGGGCGACACGATCCTGCATACCACGGCCCCGGGGACGATGGAAGGAACCGCCGGCGTTCATGTGACGCCGGCGACGATTGCAATTATTCCGAGCCCGATTAGTGTTTCCGCATTCAACACTTTCACGGCCTCACTGCAGTTGTCGGGGCCGGCACCGATAGCCGGGCTGCCCATCACTCTGCAGATCGACAACACGGCATATGCCGTCGCGCCTGCAACGGTGGTTTTGCCGGCGGGACAAACCTCTGTCTCCATCCAAGTGACAGGCGTGGCCCCGGGAGACACGATCCTGCATGCCACGGCCCCTGGAACCACAGAAGCAACCGCCGGCATTCATGTGACGCCGGCAGCCATGGCAATCACACCTAACCCAGTCAATGTTTATGTTGGAGATACGATCACGGCCACGCTGCAGTTGTCGGCCGCGGCACCGTCAGCTGGACTGATCGTCACTCTGAAGATGGACAACACGGCGTATGCCGTCGTGCCTGCGACGGTGACTGTGCCGGCGGGTCAAACCTCTGTCTTGATCGCCGTGACCGGCATCGTCCCGGGGGGGACGATCCTTCATGCCACGGCCCCTGGAATCACGGAAGCAACCGCCGGCATTCAGGTGACCGCGCTGAACATTGCAATCAGTCCGAACCCGATCAGCGTATCGGTGGGCAATACGGCGTCAGTTACATTGCAGCTGTCGGGCCCGGCACCCTCAGGCGGATTTACGATTAACTTAAAGGTCGGCAACACAGCCTTGGTTACACCTCAAATTCACATTACGGCAGGACTGAACTCCGGCACGGTCTCGGTGACCGGCGTTGCCCCCGGCGAGACCACGCTGCGTGCGACGATCCCGGGGATCGCGAAAGCAAGCGCGCCGGTTCTAGTGATCCAGTGATCGCTCAGGGCCTGGGCGTACCGCACACCGGACAGGCCTGCTCGCTGGCCGCAAAGTATGCGCCACATTCGGCGCAAGGCAGCCCGCAGAGAACCTTCGTCTGGCGCACGCCGTCGCGGCTGGGCCGCGTAGCCGGTTGCTCGGGCGCGGCTGGCGGAGCGGCTTTCAATTTTGCGGGCGCAGGAAGCTTCACGGGAACGGGAGGTTCCAGCGGCTCTGCGATGTCGGCCTCCAGTACCTGGCCGTCGATGGGAGCATCGAGTTGCGGAGTCCAGGCATTCAGCGCGATGGCGAGCATCGCCGCCGCCGAGCGGGCGATCGCCGCCGTCGCCGAACCAAAGGCTTGCGGTTGCCGCGAGAACAGCGCGACCAAACCCCGCGTGTTGCGTCCCCAGATGATGGGAAGGAGCAAGATGGACCTTGCCGGCAGTGCGTTCGGACACTTGGTAAGGGTGTCGTCACAGTGGAAGGATGCGCCGCTGCGGATGCACTGCCCGGAGATGCTGTTTTCCATGCGGATGGCGGTGCCCGGCTGGGGCGCTTCCCCGGCGCTGGCGCGGCAGTGCAGGCCGGTTTCATCGAGCAGGGCAATGGAAACGCCGCAGGCGAAAGTGGTGCCCAGCAGGAACTTGGCGACCATCTCACAACCGTCCGCCATCGCGATGTCGGTTGCCTGCTTCGGCTGTACATCCAGGCTGGTTTGAGGAGTGTGTTCCGCCCTGCGATGCACGAGAGATCGGGAGAGAAGGGTCACCCTGGAGTTGGGTTCCGCGGGGATATTGACCTGCTGCATGAATTTCCTCGTCCGGCTCTACGCTCCAATTATGCCGCTTTGCGTCCTCTACGATTTAGGTTAACCACGTCATACGGCTCGGCTTGTGCAAAGATATTGAGTGCGCGCTGTAGTAGTGCCTGAGGGACCCGGTATTGGCCATCAGCAGCGGCGCACGCTGAGACCCTCTTATATAAATCAACCATTTTGCGGCACTTCTTACAGCCCGTCTGTAAATGAGCCTGCATGCGGTCGCGATCTGTATCTCTTCCAACTGCGCGCACGAAATCGATCCATTGTTCGGCTTCATAATGGGTCGACTTTTTCCAGCTCGTCATGGGCGACAGCTTGTCACGTGGAACATTCGAGTCACTGCGCGAATGGCGTAACGGCCGCATAGACGTCGAGGCGCCCCCAGCCCAGGTTAGAGTTGATCGGCACTGCGTTCTGCAAAGCCTTGGCGACGGAGTCGTAACTCAGCTTGTTTGTGAACTGCTGCAATAGCGCAACAGTTCCGCTCACAAATGGCGTGCTAAAGGAGGTACCCCATGCCGCGGCGTAGTAGCTGCCTGGGTACGTCGTCTGAATGGCCTCTCCTGGCGCCGCCATGGAGGCAACCGGGCCGTAGTTGGTAAAGAGGCTTTGCAGGTCCGGCGCAGGTATCGTAGTGGTGGACGCAACACCAAATACGTTGCCGTTGGCGGCGGGATAGACGAGCACGTCCTGACCGGAATTGCCCGCTGCAGCAACGCACATCACGCCCTTGCTATTGGCGTAATTGATCGCCGCCTTGACGTCCTTCGATTGCGATTGCCCGTAATCGAAACTCATGTTGATAACCGTGGCACCGCCCACGTCTACTGCGTAGTAGATCGCCGCAATGACATCGGACACGTAGCCTACGCCATTAGCATTGAACGCCTTGAGGGGCAAAATTTGGGCGCCTGGTGCAACCAGGTGCACGATGCCCGCGACCATGGTGCCGTGACCAAAATCAGGCGGAAGGGTGCTCGTATCCAGGATGCCGGCAGTTGATTGGTCCAGAATGCCCGCAGTGGACTGATTCAAGACAACGACGGAGTTGATGTCCAGAATCCCTGCCGTCGATTGGTCCAGGATGCCAGCCGTGGACTGATCCAAGTCCAGAAACTCATTGGCCCCGTCCTGCTGGCGCGTGAAATCGAAGCCCGGCAACAACACTCCCTGCAACGCGACATGATTGGGGTCGATGCCAGTGTCGATAATGGCGACGATGCCGGCGCCCGTAGCCCCGTACTGGGTCTGCGCGTCGCTCAGTCGAATCAGGCTTGTGGCTGTCTGGTTCACGTAATAGCTCGGAACTTGCGCGCCGTAGTAAGTGACCGCGCTTACATTGGAGACCGTATCGAGGATGCCAGCCGTGGATTGGTTTAGATTTACAAAAGCGGTGGATTCCGGCGTTGTCGCGAGCCCGTCCAACTCGGCACCCGCAACATTCGGATCCGAATTGAGCTGGCTCATCAACTGGCTGACATCGAGCGATTCAGGCGCGGTGACGAGAAAGAGACTTTGGTTCGGAATCTGCTTGACAATTGTCAGACCGTACTGAGCAGCAACGGCGGGCGCATCCGAAGGCGAAACTTGTAATAAGAAGCGCCGCGCAAAAAGGGGTACGGCCGAGACCAACAACAGGATGGTGACCAGCAGGCTTTTTCGTCTCATGCAGATAACTCCGTGGGCCGCACGGCACCGGCACCGTCGGCGCAGCCACTCAAGCGGTACTTCGAACTGATGAAGCCTGGCCTAACCGGACTTCGATATGGTTTTCCCCGGGAATCGGGGCAAACAGGCGCAAGCCGCTCCTCGGTATGTACTCCATCGCGAACTCGCCAAACTTGTTGGTCGTAGTTTTGTTAACGACCAAATTTCGCGACAGCAGGAACACAGGCACTTCGGGAACACCGACGGCTCCGTGTTCTCGATTTGCAATTTGCCCGACGAGGCGAACGTTTGTGGAGTCCCGCTCTTTTTCCAGGCGCAAGTCCACACAGTACGGTCCTGCTTCGTACATCAACTGGTGGGCGACGCACTGCTGACTTCGCACTCCGGCGAGAAGAGGCTCACGGAAGCTGTCGTAGACGAGCCGCGCAATCGTCCGCGGCAACAGGCGCACTTCCTCTGGGCGATGCAGGGAGTAAAGAGCCCGCGCATTCCTGACGACGTGGTCCGGCACCTCATAGCTGGCATCTGCAGTTGCCCGTTGGGCAATGCGGGAAAGCAAGCCGGCTAATTCGCGACACTCCGTGCAGCCGCCGTCCAGGTGAGCCTGCATTTTTTCGCGGTCTCGCGTATCTACTACACCGCGTACGAAATCAACCCACCGTCCAGGATCGTAATGAGTGCTTCTTCCGTTACTTAACATCGCTAGTTCGCTCCTGCACCTACCCCTGAATGTGGGCACAGTGATGAAAATCAGATGACGCAAGCTACAGGCATCGACTCAATGCACACTTACGCCCGCCTCTCATAAAGAGTGACGCTTGTGCCGAAAAAATAGGGTCCTGAAAAAATTCTTTGGTATGACCGCAATTAGCCGACCTGGAGTTGGTAGAGATCATTTAGAAACCCATCTTCGTTAAAATCTTCTGCAAGCGCGCAAGGCAGCGCCCCCGGGTGAAGCCGATCGATCCGGTAGCAAGCCCCAGTCGTCGTGCTACTTCGGCGTACGGAATCGGCGGCTGTTCATAAAAAAGTAGCCGGACCAATTCTTGACATCGCGCCGGCAGTTGAGCAACTGCTTCGCGCAGGCATTGTTCTTTTTCAGCCTCGACAATTTCCGCGGAAGACATCGCGATCGCTTCTGGGTAATCCCGCTCCACATTGTCCAAAGTCATTTCCATCCGATTCGACTTTTTCCAGTGAAAGCTCTTGCGCGCTGTGACCACCATAAGCCACGACTTGAGGGACTCCACTTTGCGCAAGTTCGAGAGTTCGCAGAAAAGCTCCATGCAAACGCTCTGCACGATGTCGGCGGCGTCCGCCGGACGCGCCCCGTACTTGATAGGAATGGAATACATTAAGCGTTTGTATTTGTGGATGAGCGCTGCCCAAGCGTCCTCGCTGCCCTTGAGACACTCCGAGACAAGATGGGCGTCACCGGTTGCTGCAACCGGCTCGGCGGAATGCGAACTTGTGCGTGCGGGTGGTTGCTTGGATGTAGCACTGCGACAATTTAATTTGCCCAGGTCTTCCGCGCGCCAGTTGTTTCGCAGATCGGATGTGGGATGTGTCATGGTCAAGAATGCTTCTCTCCGCTCTTGGGCGGCGAATCTCGCGTGGCGAGCGCTGCAGACACTGCTGCGCTTCCGAGAGCCGCGTTCTGCTGCCAGGTTTCCGCTGTCTTTTCAGGCGAGCCTGGGTTGGAAACCTGGTCATCTGGCGCGCTGATAGATACTGCGAACGTATGGCGAATTCTCGGCGGTGTCAATAGTGAAAAAAACCTAGTGGTGCAATCTCGCGAGGGCATTTCCACAGACAAGCTGTGGACTTTCGTTCCTCAATGGCAGGAATTCGTATGCAGCATCATTCACTTAACGCATCTGTACAGACCCGCTACAGTTTCGGGCACAGAGAAAGTTTTATGAAGACCAGTGTCAAGGAAGTCTTGCCTCGAATGAGCCCCAAGGTCTCCGACATGCCCCGGTAGATCATAAATATTTCTCTATGTGCAGCGCCTGCTGTGAATTGACGAACAGGCGCAGGAAGGCGGGCTCATGCTCTCAATTGCCGGCGCAACGAAGCGACACGCAGGATTGTTCGTCGAGGGCTCTCTTTACGGCCTGCATTATCACCGCTAGATTCCCCTGCCCCTTAGTGAACAGCTGTTGAACACCTCGTCGCTTCCATTCTGCCGCCGGGATGTGAAATGCCGTCAGGATGAAGACCTGTGGTCGAATTGACTGTTGTTGAGCCTCTCGGACGACCGTCCATCCAGCCGTTTCAGTTTCCATAGCCATGTCGGTGATTACCAGGTCGTAAGCAGCCTCTTTCAGAGCCGTCGCAGCAGCAGCGGCTGAGCCAACTGCTTTCACTTCGCACTTCTCGCCTGACAGAATGGCTCCAAGGCATTCAAGGATGACGGGTTCATCGTCCACGAGGAGCACGCGCGCTTTCATGCGATTGCCCCTTGCCTCCTGCAGGCGGTCCAAAACTCGATTACATTGATCAGAACTGATGGTGCGGTGGGCTTGGAAATGAAGGCATTTACGGCGCGCAGAGCGCTGGCCGGCACTGAGGTACATCCGGACAGCATAACAATCGGAACCACCTCGTTTAGGCGCCGAATTTTGGCGGCAAGCACGCCACCGTTTACGCTTGGCATTTCGTAATCAAGCACGACCGCATCAGGCGTTTCACTTTCGAATAAGTGCATGCCGTCGCGAGCGTCGCCAGCTGTTAGAACTTCGTAACCCGAATGTTCCAGAATGTGCTTCCGTGCGGCCAGCTGTCTGCAATCATCATCGACGAGCAAAAGCATTTTCTTTCGATTTCGCACAGGACCTCGGCTACGGCAGAGCTGAAGCCCTGCCTTGCATTGGACTGAAATTCGATCGTTGTTGATAAGGGTGAATGAACGGCCGGAAAAATATAGTGCCCGTGCAAAAATTTGGGGCGCGGCCATTGGTAAGGAATCGCGCACGCCGTAGAAGGACTAAGGTTTCTTGCGGCCATGCGTATCTTCTCCAACGTAAAAATAGGGTTATACTGAGTTGCCGCTTCAGTCGAATGGTGATTGTATTCACCGTACGTTGCCGCTTCTGGTCAACCACGCTTCGCCTTTTGGCGTTTTCCGGTACCGGTTGTTCTCGGCTGTAGTATTCAGCCGTTCGCAGTGAGGTATCCTCGGCATGGCTCCGATACTACGGGTCCGCAGCTTAAGCGTGGTCTACGCCGGCAACGGATTGCAGGTACCTGCGGTCAGGGATGTCAGTTTCGATGTCGATCGAGGCGAAGCAGTCGGGATTCTCGGCGAATCGGGCTCGGGTAAGACCACTCTGGCATTGACGCTGTTGCAACTGCTGCCGCGATCCGGAAGAATTGTCAGCGGCTCCATCCAATTCAATGGCCGTGAACTCGCCGGTTTGAGAGAAAAAGAACTGGAAAGTGTTCGTGGAGCCCAGCTGTCGCTTGTATTTCAAGAGCCCGCAATTTCGCTGAACCCAGTGATGCGCGTCGGAGCGCAAATTGCGAACGTGATGCGCGCCCATCGCCGCGGGAATCGTGCGGCCTGCCACCACCGCGCAAAACAATTACTGGCGGAGGTGGGGCTTTCTGATACCGCGCGGATTTACGAGGCGTACCCCCACGAACTGAGCAGCGGGCAGAAGCAGCGTGTAGCCATCGCCCAGGCGATCTGCTGCGAGCCGGCGATCATCATCGCTGATGAACCGACGGCGAACCTCGACATCGAAACCCAAACCCAAATTCTGCAGCTGTTGACGGGCATGAAGGCTCGTTATGACCTGGGTATTCTGCTCATCACCCACAACCCCGGTCTGTTAGCCGGCTTCGCCGACCGCATCATGGTGATGTACGCCGGACAAATCGTGGAACAGGGACCGCGAGAGCCCGTGCTTACGCGGCCGCTGCATCCCTACACGGTCGCGTTACTTGGTTGCATGCCTGGCGATCGTGCAATGACAACGAGCCGCGCACGTCTAACAGCAATTCCGGGAGATCCGCCGGATCTCGCGAAGTTGACCGACGCATGCTCTTTTGAAAACCGCTGTGGTTATCGTCAGGCAATCTGTCGCAGTCGTATTCCCGATGTGACGCAACCGATTCCAGGGCAATCCGTCCGCTGCTTTGTCCCGAGGGTAACGTGATGCCTTCCGACCTCGTGACCGCAAAAAATATCTGTAAAATCTATACTCCACGCCGCCTGCTTTTCGGCGCTAAGCATCCCATCATCGCTCTGGATGATGTCAGCATTACTATTCCGCGAGGTAGGACTCTTGCACTGGTTGGGGCGTCCGGTTCAGGTAAATCAACATTGGCCCGATGCATTGCACGTCTGGAAGAGGCATCGTCAGGAGAGGTCTGGTTTGATGGTCAAAACATTTCGCGCCTTGACGGCCGTTCTCTCCTGCCATTCCGAAGGCAGATCCAATTCGTCTTCCAAGATGCGGCTACAGCCCTAAATCCACGGTTCTCCGCCGCCGAAATTGTGGAAGAGCCTCTGCTCGTCGCAGGCTGGAACTCTAGAGACCGTCGGCGGCGGGCTGTAGAACTCATGGACCGAGTTCAATTGCCGGCCGCATGGGTCGACCGCCGTCCATTTGAGTTCAGCGGCGGGCAACGGCAGCGCCTCGGCATCGCACGGGCGCTCGCGTTGAATCCCAAACTACTGATTCTCGACGAGGCTCTATCCGGCGTCGACGTCTCCATTCAGGCACAAGTGGTCAACCTGCTCCTGGAATTGCAGGCTTCTTGGGGGCTGACCTACCTGTTCATTACACACGATTTGACCCTCATCCCATATATTGCGGATCAGGTCGCAGTGATCAACAACGGCCGAATTATCGAACGTTCCGGCAGTACTGAACTGGACAAAAGCAGTGCACCGTGTCTGCAGTTATCCGTGTCAGGTCTGGGACAACGGCACCAGTGATTGGGTAACTCTCTGAGGAATAGCAGTATGGGCTATTACGCACTAAACAGGGTCTTACACGGCGTGTTACTTGCATTTGCCGTATCCGTGTTCACGTTTGCGCTGCTGGAACTTGCTCCGGGAAGCTACTTTGACGAGCTCAAAGCGAATCCGAATATCTCGCAAGACGCAATAACGCTCCTGAAAACAAGATACGGACTCGACCAACCGCTGCTGATCCGTTATGGGCGGTGGTTGAAGTCCACTTCTCACGGCGATTTCGGTCTCTCGCTCGCCTACAACGCACCAGTCGCGCCGTTGCTGCTACGGCGCGCGAAAAACACGATGATGTTGACCGGACTAGCAACAATGCTGGCCTGGGCTATAGCCATTCCCCTCGGATTGTGGACTTTGACGAACAAGAGTTCATGGCGCGGGCATGCAGTAGAAATGGCGACCTCCGGTCTGCTCGTCGTGCCCGACATGATTTTGGCGCTGGCATGTCTCTGGATCGCCGTTCGCACCCATGCTTTCCCTGTCGGGGGAATGACCTCCCTGGGGTTCGACGAGTTGAGCGTTTGGGCGAAGGCAAAGGACCTTGCTCTTCACCTGATGTTGCCAGTGCTAGCGCTCGTCCTCAGCACGTTGCCTGTCTTAGTGCGGCACTTGCGCAGTTCGATGGCCGAGGTTTTGAGCTCCCCGTTCATCAGCGCTGCTCGCGCTCACGGGATACCACGCCGCTCGCTGCTATTCCGCTACGCGCTCCCCGCCGCGGCCAACCCGCTCATCTCGCTATTCGGTCTTTCGCTCGCAGGTCTCCTGAGCGGCTCGATGCTGGTTGAAGTCATCATGGGGTGGCCGGGGATCGGCCCCCTGCTGCTGGAAGCGATTTTGGCGCGCGACGTTTATGTCGTCATCGGTTCGGTCATGCTGTCGGCTTTGTTGGTGATATTCGCCAACCTCGTCGCCGACTTGCTTTTGTATGCCGCTGACCCGCGTATCAGGAGCGTTTCCGTGTGAGTACGAGAAAACCACTTCGGGTCGCGGTCTACAGCCTTATCACTGTGCACGCGATTGTACTGCTCGGCGGATTTATTGCCCCGTACGACTATTCTGCACAAATCCGTAGTTACTCATTTGCGCCTCCAACTCGCATTCATTTCATGGATGGTCAACGTCAATTCCATCTTCGGCCGTTCATTTATCCGCTGGAATATAGCTCCGCAGGGTACGTCGAGGCACGGGAACATGCCTATCCCATCCGGTTTTTCGTTCGCGGCGCTGAATATAAAGTGGCGGCACATTGGACCGAACGCATACACCTTTTCGGAGTGGATGAACCGGCACACCTTTTTGTCTTGGGCACAGACCAGTACGGCCGAGATCAGTTGTCTCGGCTCCTGCGGGGTGGCCAGATTTCGCTGGTGGCCGGATTGCTTGCCGGCGCACTCTCGATAGGCATCGGACTGCTGTTCGGGATCATAGCTGGATACTACGGGAGCCCAGCTGACGACGTGGTCATGCGTGCGGCGGAAGTATTCATGGTATTGCCATGGATTTACCTGTTGCTGGCAGTCAAAGCATTTCTGCCTCTGAATGTTGATCCAACAAGAAGTTTTCTTCTTGTCATTGCGGTGATCGGAATTGTCGGCTGGGCGCGACCTGCGCGATTAATCCGCGGCATCGTGCTCACAGCGAAAGAACGAAACTACGTGATCGCCGCGCGAGGTTTCGGCGCATCGAACCTCTACGTCCTCCGGCGGCACATTGTTCCGCAAACTCTTGCAGTCGCGCTAACCCAGGCCACGCTGCTCGTGCCAAGGTACAGTTTGAGCGAGATGACACTGTCATTTCTGGGTCTTGGTGTAAGCGAACCGGTTCCGAGTTGGGGGAACATGCTGAGCGCGTTACTGCACTATCACATACTGAGTTCGTATTGGTGGATGTTCTTGCCGGCGATTCCGGCCATCGTAATTTTCTGGGCCTACTACACCGTTGCGAATGCCTTGCAGGAGTCATATCAATGAAGGACTACGCGAATACCTACAGACATCATCATGTGGCAAGACCTTTCGCGGTTGGAATTGCGTTGGCGTTTGCTTTCTCAACTGTACTGGTTGTTAATGTACACGCCCAAGCTAACGAAGAACTCTTTAGCACCAGTTCTGAAGTCGGGCGCTCCGGTGGCGTTTTGGTAGTTGCACAACGCGTCGAGCCGAAGACACTGAATCCTGTGATGGCTTTGGATGTTCCGTCTCGGGACATCATCTGGCGCATGATGGCCGACTTGGTGCACATCAACCGGCATTCACAGCAGACGGAGCCCGCTCTGGCTAAAGCCTGGAAAATTTCACCTGACGGGCGCCGCTACACGGTTAACTTGCGTCGAGGAATTCGTTTTTCCGATGGCCATCCCTTCGACGCCGATGATGTTGTTTTCTCTTTCCAGATTTACATGGACGAGAAGGTCGGCTCTCCGCAGCGCGATTTGCTCCTGCCTGGTGGCAAGCCGATTGTGGTGCGCAAACTGGACCAATATACGGTGGAGTTCCAATTGGCGCAGCCGTACGGTCCAGCCGAGCGTCTCTTTGATAGCATTGCGATACTTCCGCGCCATGTTTTGGAAAAGACCTATCAACAAGGCGCTTTCGCAGACGCGTGGCGCTTGGACAGCAAGCCAGAGACAATCGTTGGGCTCGGACCGTTTCGCTTGAAAGAATATGCGGCAGGCACACGGGTCGTCCTTGAACGCAATCCTTATTACTGGAAGGCAGACCGGACGGGAAAACGATTACCGTACTTGGAACGACTCACGTTTCTGTTCGTCGGTACGGACGATGCTCAGGTCATGCGTTTTCAAGCGGGAGAGACCGACATCATCAACCGCATCGGCGCTGAGAACTATGCGGTCTTGTCGAAGAATACCTCCGGCACCTATCGTCTCTACGACGTCGGACCTGGACTTGAATACAATTTCGTCTTTTTCAACCTGAATGACGTCGGCCAGTTTCCGCGAATTGCCAGCAAGCAGACTTGGTTTCGTGAGGTGAATTTCCGCCGAGCCGTATCCGCTGTTATCGACCGGGAGGCGATCGCCAAAATCGTTTATCGCGGCAATGGGAGCCCACTTTGGGGACCGGTAACACCGGGCAACAAGTTGTGGCTGAACGCTGAGTTACCTAAACCATCGCGCAACCTCGACCACGCCAAGGCTTTTCTGAAAAGCTCGGGGTTTTCGTGGGCACAGGACGGCACTCTTTTGGCGCCAAACGGGGAACGTGTCGCCTTCTCGATCGTTGTAGCCGCGGGTAATGCTCCCCGCGTAGCCATGGCAACCATGGTTCAGGAAGACCTGGGCCAGCTTGGAATGCGGGTTGACATCGTGCCGATGGAATTTCGTGCGATGGTCGACCGCATTACGAAAACATACGAGTACGAGGCTGCGTTGATGGGGATCGGTAGCGGTGACGTAGATCCCGCGTCGGAGATCAACGTGTGGCTCTCAACCGGCAGCACCCACCTCTGGCACTTGCATGAAACACAACCGGCGACGTACTGGGAAGCGGAAATTGATCGGCTTATGCAACAACAGCTTGCCACGGTGCAATTCCACGATCGCAAGCAGCTCTATGACCGCGTGCAGCTATTGATTGCAGAGAACTTGCCTATCATCTGTCTTGCTACTCCTGACATTTTAGTCGGCGCGAAAACCGGAATTGGAAACTTTCGCCCCGCAAATCTCGACCATTACACCCTTTGGAACGTCGAAGAACTGTTTTGGGTGCAATAGCTCGCGTGGTCCGCTGTGCCATGGAAATGTCTGTCGCATTGCGAGGCATCGCGACATCAAGGAGGTTTAGTTCACACTGTGGCCGCGGTTACTCGAAGTTCCGAACGGGACAATTGGCTCGATAAGCTCGCAGAGTTGCCCACTGACATTGCGCGACAGAAGTTTCTGCGGCGCAGAGGCTGGCTGCATAATTTGGCAGCAGTTGAACAACTCTATGACGAGGTCGTCCGTCTCGCTCGCATTGACCTTCGCCGCGCGGCAGCGCTGGCGCGAACCGCGCAATGGCTCGCAAAGCAACTTAGCGATGACCGCGCTGGCGCTCTGGGCCTTCGCGCGAAAGGCCATGTTCTCCATCTCAACGGCCGGCATGCGCAAGCCATCCAGGAGTACGACGCCGCGGTGTCCATTTACCGCCGGCTAGGGTGTGATCTCGACATCGGTCGCACTTACAGTGGGGCCCTGCACAGCCTGATTTATTTAGGCCGTTACGGCAAAGCAATTCAATGGGCAAAACGAGCCCGAGCCATTTTCAGAAGACATGGCGATCGCCTGCGACTAGCGCGGCTGGATTTGAATCTCGGCAATATCTATTACCGACAGGATCAGTTCGACAAAGCCCTGAAACTCTACGACCGGGCGCATCGTGAATTCCGGCGCTCGGGCGAGCCGCAGGACATCGCCATCGCGCTCCGGAACATTGCCGTCTGTTACATCAGTCTGAATAAGTTTGCCCGCGCTCTCGACGTCTACGTTCAGGCCCGTTGTTACTGCGAGCGCCACAACATGGCGGTGTTGGTCGCTGAAGCAGATTACAACATTGCTTATTTGCATTATCTGCGTGGCGAATACACGATAGCCATTCAAATGTACGAAGCCGCGCGGCAACGTAGCGAGGAGGCAGGTGATACCTATCACAAGGCTCTTTGTGATCTTGATCAGTCCGAACTCTACCTGGAACTCAACTTGAGCGAGGACGCCGCTCACTTGGCACAGCGTGCCTTGGCAAACTTCAAAACATTGCGCATGCGCTATGAAACTGCAAAAGCGCTGACCTTCTGGGCCATCGCTCAAGTACACCATGGAGAAAACTCAAAGGCAATTACGATTCTGCGACGCGCTCGGCAGCTCTTCACTCGTGAGAACAATCGCGTTTGGTCTGCTCTGCTAGATCTGTACCAGGCGATGATTTTGTATCGGAGCGGCTTCAATTCGCAGTCCCGCCGTTTGTGCGAGTCGGCGTTGGAAGTGTTTCAACTATCAAGGCTGCCCACAAAAGCAGCGCTCTGTGAACTTTTAATCGCGCAATTGGACCTTCGAAACGGTGAACTGGTTCGAGCCAAGGAAGAATGCCACATGGCGCTGCGAAAACTTCGAAAGGCAGAGAGTCCGATTGTCGCTTACCAGGCTTACTTCGTTTTGGGCCAGGTCCAGGAAGCGTTCGGGGAGCAGCATGCCGCCTACCGCACCTACAAAAAAGCGCACGAAATCTTGCGTACTCTGCGCAGCCAAGTTCATGCGGAAACAAAGATTTCATTTCAGCAAGACAAATTAACCGTTTACGAAAAGCTGGTTAGGATGTCGCTCACCAGGCCTGACGGTAACCAGCAACTCGCCGCTTTTTCCTATATCGAGCAATCAAAATCACGGGCACTGGCCGATCTGATCGCGTTCCGATCGCTCAACCGGAGTGGGACACCTCGACAGACCAACAATACGATGCAGGCTGCAATTGCGCTACGGCAGGAATTGAACTGGATTGACAGACGTATTGAATTGGAAGGCCTGCAGGCCAGCAGGTATTCGTGGGAACACATTACAACTCTGCAGAAGCGCGCTCGCAGACTGAAGAAGAGACTCGACCAGATTGGGCCACTGCTTTGGACAGCAGATGAAAACTCTGCCAATCTTCAAGCGGCAGACGTCGCTACCGTGGAAGAGATCCGCTCTGCAATTGCCCCGGGCACTTTGCTGCTTGAGTACTATATCGCAGAAGACACCATATACGCTGCCTTGCTCGGCCCCGACACCTTTCAGCTTGTGCCTCTCTCGCCTTCAGCTCGTATCCGACAGGAACTGCTCTTGTTGGAATTTCAGTTATCGAAGTTTCGCCTTGGGGACGAATATGTACGCACCTTTTCCGACTTGCTGCGTGCCGCAACCAATGATCATCTTAACGTCCTATATCGGGATTTAATCTTACCGCTTCGCCACCTCTTACAATGCCAGCACCTGGTCATTGTTCCCCACGGCTGTTTGCATCGCCTACCGTTTCATGCGCTTTTCGACGGAGAGCGCTATCTGATCGATTCTTATGGGATTTCGTATGCTCCCAGCGGCAGCGTGTATTACCTGTGTTCCATGAAAAAAGCAATGAGCAGCGTTGGCAGGTCGACGGTTCTCGGAATCCCAGATCCGCGTACGCCGCGAATCGGCGAAGAGGTTGATGCGGTAGCGGCGCAGCTTCCCAACCCGCACATCCTCATGGGTGCCGCGGCAACTATCGACCAACTCCGTAAAGTCGCCGCGAATAGCCGATTTGTGCACATCGCCACTCATGGCGAATTTCGTACGGATAACCCCATGTTCTCCGCTATTCGCATGGCTGACTCTTATCTGAGCGTTTACGATCTTTACGATTTCCGACTCAAGGCAGAGCTCGTGACTCTCAGCGGTTGTGGCACTGGCCTGAGCGTCGTAACCAGCGGAGATGAACTGTTAGGGCTAGTGCGCGGCCTTCTTTATTCCGGTACTCGAGCCGTGCTGTTGACTCTTTGGGACGTCAATGATCGAAGCACGGCCGATTTCATGAGATTGTTTTATGCGAAACTGTCCACGACCGCGAACAAGAGTGACGCACTGAGGCAAGCTGTGCTGGAGTTGCGTCAAACCTACCCTGACGCTTACCACTGGGCACCTTTTGTCTTAATTGGCAATTCTGAAAGCTCCCGCGTGACGAAACGCAACACTGCCACAGAGGTTGAAGGCACGAACTGAGGCCGTCACCTCTTCTCCAGTCACTAATTCGCGAAATACTAATAGTTGTTGCTTAAGCCGCCGAAGCGCGGCTCTTGTCCAACAGATCGCGTATTTTCGCTCCCAAGTCTTCCATGGGAAATGGCTTCTGGAGAAAAACTGCGGCCGGATCCTCGATTTCTTCTTCCGGATAGCCAGAAACGTAGAGCACTTGCGTCCTCGGTCTGTCCTTCAACAAACGATGAGCCAACTCCGTACCTCTCATGCCGGGCATGATTACGTCCGTAAGTAGTAAGTGAATTGGCTCCGAAGAGGCTTGGACGAGTGCCAGTGCTTCCACTCCGTTTGCCGCGGCCAGCACCGTATAACCCTGCTGCTCGAGATATGCCTTTGTAAGAATTCGAATCCCTTCCTCATCTTCAACCACCAAGATAGTCTCCGAACCGCCGCAGGCCTGGGCAGTGACATTGGAGATGGAGGGGGCAGCCACGGATGGAGGGTCGAGTCTTGGCAAGTAAATCTCAAATCTTGTTCCGCGGGCGCATTCACTCTCAACCGATATATGACCATGGCTCTGTTTTATGATGCCGTAGGCCGTGGACAGCCCGAGTCCCGTTCCTTGTCCAGGTTCTTTGGTTGTAAAAAACGGCTCAAAAATCCGGGGCAGTGTTTCTTGCTTGATCCCGATGCCCGTATCCGCGACGGTTAGAAGAACATAGCTCCCTGGTGGAACAGATGTAGTTCCCCTCGTGCAAGCATCCTTGACATCTACAGAGGACGCGATCACTGTTAGTCGTCCGCCTTTCGGCATTGCATCCCGTGCATTGACGACAAGGTTGACAATCACTTGATCCAGCTGGGCGGGATCAGCCTTCACAAATACCGCCGACTTAGATGGCGTAACCAGCAATTCAATATCTTCACTTATCAGCCGGCGAAGCATGGGGTAGAGTCCGGCCAAAGCGAGGTTCACATCAAGTACGCGTGGTGACAAAACCTGTCTTCGGCTGAAAGCCAAAAGTTGCTTGGTCAGCGACGCAGCCCTCACCGACGCCGCAAATATCTGGTCGATACTGTGCCTCGCAACATCCGAAGCGACGCCATCCCATGCATTCAGTTCTCTACAATGGCCCATAATTACCATCAGAAGGTTGTTGAAGTCATGCGCTACTCCGCCCGCAAGCCTCCCCACCGCTTCCATCTTCTGTGCTTGCCGCAGATGTTCCTCCAAGTGCTTTCGTTCGGTAATGTCACGAAAGCTCCAAACCCTTCCGACGATTTTTCCCGAGATCTTTTGCGGTTGCGAGTAGCGTTCGAACATTCTTCCATCTTTGAACTCGAGCACGTCATAGCTGGACTGCTCGGGATGTTCATAAAGATCTCTGACTTTGGCCAGAAATTCGGCAGGAGTCCTGAGTCCACCCAGAACGTAGTTCAATAATTCTTCGTCCCTTCCCCATTTCAAGACATGTTCCGGAATGCCCCACATTTCGACAAATCGACGGTTGTAGCTGGCGAACCCGCCCTGCATGTCAACGACCAGAATGCCGTCTGCCGTTGATTCCAATGTCGCCTGAAGCAGCGATTTTGATTCGCGAAGCGCTTTTTCGGTGCGCTCTCTTTCCCTGATCTCCGCTACCAATATCCGGTTTGTGGCTGTCAACTCGGCGGAGCGCTTGCGATCTCGTTGCTCGAACTCTTGTTTGTATTCTTCAAATTTGCGTTCAGCGGTTTTTCGAATGCTAAGATCTCGCGCGGTAATTACAACCCCGGCGACGCCCGGCGTGTCGATCAGGTTTGTAGCTGCGACTTCACAATGAACATAGCTCCCGTCCCTGTTGCGGAGGCGCATCTCGACAGGCATTGCGTAACCAGATTTTTGGAGAGCTGCTGCAAAAGCACTCTGCGCCGCTGGTACATCGGAGCTGTGAACGTAGTTGAAGATATTCTGCCCCATGACCTGCTCTGGCGAATATCCTAATACGCGCTGGACAGCAGCGCTGATGTACTCGATAGACGCCTCGGGGGTGGCGATCGCGACAATCTCCGAACTGCACTGGACCAGCGATCGAAACCGTTCCTCGGCCGCGCGGAGTTGTTGTTCGGCTTTCTTGATTTCAGTGACGTCGGCGGCATGACCCAGAACGTACGCAGGTTTGCCGGACTCTTGCCGTAATACATTTGAATACGCGAGAATTCTTTCATCACCTGACCTGGTGACGACCCGTACTAGCCCTGATGCGGTACCGTCTTGCCGTATGCGGTCTAAGTAGACGGCTAGATTGTCGCGGACATCGAGCGGAAGAAAATCGCGCATTGGCCGCTCAATCATCTCCTGGGCTTCGTAACCGAAGGCCTTAGCCGCCGCCGGACTAACCGAGAGCAGTCGACCATCCAAGCTATGAATGCAGACCAGCCCAAGTCCATGGTCGGCCGGGAAGGGCCAGTCGCTGTCCGGGACAGGTTTGTGCGCGGAATGCTCAACTGGAACGCTTCGACCCGCCGAGTGCGTGAGTTCGTCCACACTCAACTCCTCGGACCAGCAGGGCGCTCGCACGCCCTGGAAGTTTTGGTTTTTCTCGTCGACGAAGGGCGAAGCCGCTTTGAAATGAGCGGAGCGCCCAACAGGAACAAAGGCTACTGCCTCTGTGGCTGGCGCTCACTGCTCGATGAACAGAATTATACAACCAATTTTTGCCGGCCGGTGTTGACCATCGCGACGAGATTGCAGCCGAATGGGAAAATCGCCAGAAACCTTGGCGTGTTCCCTTCGAAATCAACACTCTGCAGTTCAGGATCTTAGCCGCAGCTTTGGCCAGAAGCTGCGGTTGGCCTATTTCCGACCGGGTGGAACACAGCGGGAATCGTACACACGACGAGCTCGGATAACGGGAGTTGCGTCGACGGCGCTTAAGGCCGTGAACTGGCTGCAGCGGTGTCCATCAAATTCCTTGCACGCCCGCTCAGCGTCGGCGTAGCAAATCGAGTAAGGAGTCCTCTCCTGCAGGAGATACTGCCAACTACACTCGCTGCAATCGAACGAAATAATGGAGGTACCGTTGGCGTCGCGACGAGGAACCAAAAGTCGTAGCCGGCTCATTGTCTGCTACCTCTGCACCGAGTGGCTCTTATCCAATAAGTGTGACGATCGCCTCAAGAAAATATAGGGGAGCAAAATCCTTCCTTTTGTTCCATGGCACGATCGTTCTGTTCCATGGCACGATCGTTTGCAGTTCCGAACTCCAGGGCAAGGGAAGGGAAAGGCTGGAGGACAACGATTGAGCAGGCACCGGTTGAGCGTCGCTCCCGTGAAGTAGTTGGCGTTGGGTCCGGCGAGGGCGGCGACAGCCCCGGGGCGATTTCCTCTGGCGTAATGGTCATAAAGAGGTCGAATTGGAAAATGATCCGGGGTATGTCACGCGAAGGTGGCATACCCCGGATTTGCGGATCCAAGTTGTAGGGCCTGGAGCGAATAGCGTCTGTCCTTACTGCACCTTGATCACCGTTGGCCGGCAGTGGAGGATCGGACTTGTTGAGACGCGGAATACGTCATTGTGGTACACGCGCTTGGGAGCGGTTGGTACCCGCTGGACTGGTCCGCCGGCGCGCCGACGGCATGTCAGAAGAATCCCAAATGTGTCAGGAAATCAGACAACGAGAAGCTCCCCGGCAGGCGCTCACATGAGGCTGTGACGGCTATCACTGACCCGTGAGACAAGTTCGCAGTTCCATGCAGCACACGCCGCTCATGGCGTCGGGAGAAGCCCTGATGGGCCGTCCTGCCCAGCAGCGCAATTGGTTCTGGGTAACGCTGACATTGTCCAGTATCACCGTCATCGCCCTCGTGCTGGCGGTCTGGGAGCTTTTCGAGAATCACTTCTTTCGCAATCTCGACTACGTCACGCTGCATTACCTTTACATCAGCCGCGGCATTGCAGTCTCTCTAATCCTTGCGTTCTGGGCGGCATGGTTTGTCCTCCGGGAACGGAAGGAAAAAGAAGAACATTTGCGACGTTCCAGCGAGCGCTATCGCGCCATCCTGGATGGCTCGCCCAGCGCCATCCTGCTGCTGGACAGTGCATTGCGAATCTCGGAATGTAACGCGGCCGCGGAACGGCTCTATGGCTACTCCAAGGAGGAGTTGCTGGGAGAAGTGCTGCCCACGGTGCCTGAAGATTGCAAGGCAGAGCTGGCGACGTTCATGCGACAGGTGGAGAGCGGCCAACCGGTGCTCGATGTCGAAACGCGGCGGCAGACCAAGAGCGGCAGCCCGCTGGAAGTGCAAGTCAGCCTGCTGCCGTTCCGGGAAAACGCCAACGAGAACTATTTCCTTGAGATCACCGACGACATTCGGGAGCGCGTCCGCCTCCGCCAGACTCTGCTGCAGATCGAGAAACTTACGACCATGGGACAGATGGCGGCCGGCACCGCTCACCACCTGAATACGCCGCTTGCGGCCATGTTGCTTCGCATGCGCATGATGCGGGAGGGAAAGTTCGAAGGCAATCTGAACGCGGACCTGGAACGGCTGGAAACAAGCATGGTATTTTGCCAGCACTTCGTCCAGCAACTGCTGCGCTTCAGCCGCAGTTCGCCGTGGCAAAAGCAGCCGGAATCGATTGCGGCGACGCTGCAGGCAGTAGCGAGCTTTCTGTCGCCACAACTGATGGCCAAGCGGGTACGGCTGACGCTGGACCTGGACGGCGTGGACGGCACGCGCGTACTGGGGGACCGCAATCAACTGGAGGCGCTGTTCCTGATCCTGCTGAGCAATGCGGCGGATGCCGTTGGCCCCGAGGGCAATATAAGGATGACGTGCACGCGGACGGGGCAGGATTCGATCGAGGTGCGAGTGGCTGACAATGGCTGCGGCATCGATCCTGAAGCTCTGCCGCGCATCTTCGAACCGTTTTTTACCACCAAGGCGCCCGGCGTCGGCACCGGCCTGGGCTTAGCGATCGCCAGCAACATCTTGCAGGCTCACGGAGGCGCGGTGCGCCTCGATAGCGTCCCGCGCCAGGGGACCACGGCCATCGTGAATTTACCCGTGTACAGCGAAGCGGCAGTATTGGGAGCCCGCGGATGAAACATTGCATCGGCAAACAGGGCACGATTCTCGTCGTGGATGACGACGCCAGCCTGGCCCATACTCTGCGGCACTTCCTGGAGCAGGAAGGATACTCGGTGGAAGTGGCGCTTTCGGCGGCTGAAGCGCTGGAACTGCAGCAGTCGACCCGCGATCTTTGCCTGGCATTGGTGGACCTGCTGATGCCGATCAGCGACGGGTTGACGCTTATGGACCGCCTGCGCCAGCACGATCCCGACCTGGCGGTGATCATCATGACCGGGTTCGCGACCATTGAGACGGCGGTCGAATCCGTGAAGCGCGGCGCGGAGGACTACATTACCAAGCCGCTCGATCCCGATACCGTGCGCAAGAAGGTCGGCCGGCTGATGGAGGTGATGCAGCTGCGCGGCCGGGTGGCGGAGCTCGAGGCCAAGGTGGACGAGAGCACAACGCCTTTTGAATCGTTGGTGTTCGTGTCGCCGATGATGCAGCGCGTAGTGGAAGTGGCGTGTACGGCGGCGCAATCCGACGCCTCGGTGCTGCTGCTGGGCGAAACCGGCACCGGCAAGGAGATGGTGGCGCGCGCCATCCACGGCGCGAGCAAGCGGGCAGCGTCGCCGTTCGTCGCCGTGAATTGCGGTGCGCTGCCAAGGGAGCTGGTGGAGAGCGAGTTGTTCGGCTTTCGGCGTGGCGCATTCACAGGCGCTTACGCCGATGCCCCCGGCCTGTTCGTCAGCGGCCATCACGGCACCGTGTTCCTCGACGAAGTAGGCGAGATGCCGAAGGATGCACAGGTCAAGATCCTTCGCGTGCTGCAGGAGAAAGAACTGCGTCCGGTGGGCAGCACGAAATCCATTCCGGTCGATGTCCGGATCATCGCGGCGACCAACCGGGCAGTCGGTGAACTGCGCTCGGAGTGCCTGCGGGAAGATCTGTATTTTCGGATTGCAACCGTGGTCATCGAAATTCCACCGCTGCGTGCGCGGCCCGAGGACACCCTGGTGCTGGCGCAACACTTCGTGCGCGGGCTGTCGGAACGGTATGACCGCGACATCGTGCTCAGCCGCAGCGCGATGGAGTTGCTGCTGGAGCAGCCGTTTCCGGGCAATGTGCGCGAACTGGAAAATCTTCTGGAGGCAGCCACCGCGGTGTCACGCGAGGACCCGCAGCGAGTGACCGACAAGGACTTGGCGCGGCTGCTTCGTTCCTCCGCCGTCCCAGAGCCGCGCGACCGCGGTTTGGACCAGCCGCTCGGTTTGGAACAACTGGAACACATGGCCATCCAGCGCGCGCTGCGGATTACGCACGGCAACCGGCGCAAGACGGCGTCGCTGCTGGGCATCTCGCGCGACACCTTGTATCGCAAATTGCGCGAAATGGAACCCGAGTTGGATGAAAACGCTTTCAAGAGCAATAAATAGCGCGGTGTACGAGAAGCGGACACACTGCAAGAGCCTGCCCACGAATTCCTCCCGACATCTTCACTGACATCCGGTCGCATGCACCATCGTGTGCAGTTGTCGATGGCGCAGCTTTGTGCCCGTATCTAGCTGCGTTACAGGGTAGTTGCCGGATGCCAACGGCTGGCTGGGCGCCGTGGTGTGCCGGCTGCCGGCGTGCGCGCCGAGGTTGGCCCTCAAACTGCACTTGCAGGTGCAGAGTGTGGCCCGTCATGACGATGAATCTTCGGCGGCGACCGGTGGTCTGGCTGGCAGCAGCGGTGATTGCACTGACGATTCTTGCAGGCGTGCTGGCGTGGCAGCGGAAGCACATGCCGCAGCGCAGCGTCAGCTTCCTTTCGGGCGATCCGGTGGCGGGCGGGATGCTGTTTCAATCGAAGCGCTGCTCGCATTGTCACGCGATCAATGGGTCGGGTGGAAAGCTCGCGCCGGATCTGGGCGCCGGACGAAATACGTCGCGAGCCAATCTGGGCCAGTTGGTCACGACCATGTGGAACCACGCGCCCGAGATGTGGAAGCGGATGCAGCAGGAGAACCTGCGCGCTTCGTCCATGAGCCAGTCCGAAGTCAGCGACCTGTTCGCGTTTCTGTATCTGGCGCGCTATATGGACGAAGCCGGCGACGCTGCCAGGGGCCGCCGGCTGTTTGAAATTAAGGGATGCATTCAATGCCACGCCATCCACGGGGAGGGCGGCAGCGTCGGTCCGGACCTGGCGAAAATTTCAGGGGTTGATACTCCAATTCAGTGGGCACAGACACTGTGGAACCACGCCCCCGAGATGGAGAAAAACTTTCCAAAAATCGGAATGCCGTGGCCGCGATTCGACAAATCGGAAATGAGCGACATGCTGGCCTACGTGCGCGAAGTCTCCAGTTCGCCAAGGTCGGAGTTCCAACTCCTGCCCGCCGATCCTGTGCACGGCTGGCAACTCTTCAAATCGAAATCCTGCATTGCATGTCACGCGGTGCAAGGCGAGGGTGGTCACATAGGTCCTGACCTCGGAGCCGGGCGTGAGGCGCCGATGACGATGGTGGAATTTGCGGGCGCGATGTGGAACCACTCTCCGCAGATGTACCGCGAAATGAACAGCCGTGGCATTCAGCGGCCAGCGTTCAGCGGACAGGAGATGGCGGACCTGATGGCGTTCTTCAACAGTCTTCGCTATTTCGAACCGAATGGTTCAGAGAAGGCGGGACGCGGGGTTTTCGCCTCGCGCGGCTGCAGCCGATGTCATGGAGCGAACGGAGAGGGAACTTCGCTTGGGCCAGGACTGCGCGGCCAGCGAGTGAACTCGATTTCGCTGGCGACGGCGCTCTGGCGGCACGGGCCGGAAATGTACCGGCGAACTCAGAGCCTCGGAATTGCCTGGCCGAAGTTGAATGAAAACGATCTCGGCGACTTGTTCGCGTTTCTGAATTCGCCTCCCGAGGAGGGCCGCCATTGAAGCTGCCCGGTTCGCCATCGCTGCTGAGCGCCGCCCGGTTCGCCGCCGGAGGTTTTGTCTTGTTCTTCGTCCTGGGTACAGCGGGCTTCGTTGGTTTACAACACACGGCTCGCAAACAGCCGATCGCATTTAACCACTCCAAGCACGTGAGCAACGGCGTGGCTTGCGCGGACTGCCACGCCGGCGTGCAAACCCAGGCGAAGGCAACCCTTCCATCGGTTGATGTTTGCATCGGCTGTCACCAGGTAGCACTCACCAACAGCGCGGAAGAAGAACGGGTGCGTACCGTCGCCGCGGCAGGCCAGGAATTGAAATGGGTGCAGTTGACCCAAACGGCGCCGCACGTGTTCTTTTCGCACCGCCGGCACGTCGCCGTAGCCCACCTGCCGTGCGCCGAATGTCACGGCCCCATGGAACAAGCGTCCAAGCCGCCGGATCGCGTGTTTCGCGTGTTCAATATGGCGACCTGTATCGGTTGCCATCAACAACATCGAGTTAACGCGGATTGCAATGACTGTCATCGCTGATCGCCGATCGTGGTGTGTGCTCTTGCTTGCCGTGGCGGCAATGGCCGTCGCCTGCGTCATGATCGCCGTGCCGTTGAGGGCGCAGGGCGGAGGCGGATATTTCATCCCGGGCGATCCCAAGGCCGGCATGCGCAGCTTCTTCGATAAGGGCTGCGCACGCTGTCACTCGGCACTGGGCGAGGGAGGCCACAGCGCTCCTGACCTGGCGCGCGCTCCGGCCGGACACCTGAGTTCCGCCGAACTGCTGGCCGCCATGTGGAACCATGCCCCGGAAATGTGGGAGAAGATGCGAATCGAGGGCGTGGCTCCGCCGAAGTTCGCCGAAAGCGACATGGCGAACCTGTTCGCATTTCTTTATTCCGTGCGCTCCCTCGATGAGCCCGGCAACGAAGATCGCGGTCGCCGCTTGCTGCAGGAAAAGAAATGTCTGGAATGTCACGGCGTGGGGGCGGAAGGGAAGCGGCAAGCGCCCGATCTGCTGAAGTGGGCAGCGTATCGCAACCCGGTGAGCTGGGTCCAGGCGATGTGGAATCATGCGCCGGCCATGCAATCCGTCATGGCGGCGCGCGGCGTGAAGTGGCCGGTCTTCGACGGCAACGATGTTCCCGACATCATCGCCTATATCCGGCAATCGGCGCCCAACGCGGCGAAGCCAACCTACCTCCGTCCCGCGGATCCCGAAGCCGGACGCAAGATCTTTCGCGAGAAGGGATGCGCTGCCTGTCACGCCGTGGGGCACGGCAGCCGCACGGCGCCCGATCTTCGCTCGCGGGCACTGCCACGCACGCTGGGCCAGTTCGCCGCGGACATGTGGAATCACGCGCCGGCGATGCGGGCCAGCATGCAGGCGCAGAACATTGCCCGGCCACAGTTCACCAACAAAGAAATGGCGGACCTGATCTCGTACCTGTTTGCCGAGCGATATTTCGAGCCGGCTGGCAGTGCGGCGCAGGGCGCCAGATTGTTCGAGTCGAAAGGCTGCGCGTCGTGCCATCGCAGCGGCGGCGCGGGGCCTGACCTCGTCGGCGCCTCGGTTTCACCGATCCACATTGCGACATCCCTGTGGAACCACGGCCCGGTGATGTTTCAGAGCATGCAACAGCAGCAGATCGCGTGGCCGAGATTCCAGCCGGGCGAAGTGGTGGACTTGCTGGAGTTCCTCGGTTCCAAACCGGCGCACGGGCACAACTCGGGGGGACGGCAATGAGCTTCACTTTCGATCGCAGGAACTTCTTGCGATTCGCAGCCGGCGGCGCGGTTGGCTTGGCGGCGTCGGGCGTGAGCCTGCAGGGCATCAGCACGCTCAATGCCGCGCTGAGCAGCGAACTGGTGAGGGTTCCTTCCGGTCCGGAATCGTGGGCGACGGGAGTTTGCAACATGTGTCCCGGGGGATGCGGCCTGCGCGTGCGCTTGATCGGCAATCGTGCGGTCAAAATCCAGGGAAACCCGCTTCACCCTGTAAATCGTGGCGGACTGTGCCCCAAGGGACTGGCCGGATTGCAGGAGTTGTATCATCCGGACCGGTTGCGAAAGGCAGTGCACAACACCGGCACGCGTGACAATCCGCGATGGAAAGAAATTTCGTCGGATGAAGCCGCGGGCCTGTTGACGGATCGCCTGCGCAAACTGCGCGATGCGGGCGAGGCGCGGTCCTTGGTTGTGGTCGATCGCGCAAGGCGAGGCTTGCTGCCGCGCCTGCTGACCCGGTTCTTATCGGCCTACGGCTCGCCCAATTACGTCATGATGCCCAGCGGGATCGACGCGCTCCAAGCCGCGGTTTACGCACAACAGGGCATCCGTGAACCGGTGGCGTACGACTTCGCCAATGCAGGTTATGTGCTGAGTTTCGGCGTCAACCTGCTGGAGGGCTGGGGCGCGCCGGTGGCGATGATGCGCGCGTTTTCGCGGTGGCGCGATCTCACTTCAGGGCGCAGGGCAAAGTTTGTGCAAATCGAGCCGCGGCTTTCCATGACTGCAGCTCGCGCCGATGAATGGGTGCCGATTCGTCCCGGCACCGAAGCCACGCTTGCCCTGGGAATGGCCTACGTGCTGATTTCCGAGGGACTGTACGACGCCGACTTTGTCCGCGATCACACCTACGGATTCGAAGACTGGCGGGACGCCGAAGGCAACTTCCACACCGGATTCAAGTCGCTGGTGAAATCCGAGTATCGGCTGAACGATGCGGCCACCGTGACCGGCGTTCCGGCCGACACCATCCTGCGGCTGGCGCGCGAAGCCGCGCAGAACCGTCCCGTGCTCGCCATTGGCGACCGGCATAACAGCTCGCTGCCGGGCAACGTGTACGCAGCGATGGCGGCGCACTCGCTCAATGGGCTGCTGGGAAGTATTGACGTTCCCGGTGGCGTGCTGGTCCAGCAGCCGTTGCCCGGACAGACCCGAGTCTCGAATGTCAAGGACCCGCTCCTGCCGCCGGCGGAAGCACACGTTGCGCATGCCGGCGAGTTGCCGCAGGCCATCGCGTCGAAGCGGCCGTATCCGGTGCAGATGCTGTTGCTGAATCAGGTCAACCCGGTTTTCGCGCTTCCCAACGGCGCTGCGTTCCGAAGCTCGATGAAAGATATCCCGTTCATCGTCAGCTTCAGTCCATTCCTCGACGACAGCGCCACGCTCGCCGATCTGGTGATCCCGGCGCCGACGGGACTGGAATCGTGGCAGGACGGCGGAACACCGCCGACGGTGGCCCACGCGATGGTCTCAATCTCACCGCCGGCGGTTCGCCCGCGCAAAGATGTCCGTCACCCGGGCGACGTGATGCTCAAGGCCGCGGGATCGCTGGGAGGACCGGTCGCGGCGGCGCTGCCGTTCGCCGGTTACGAAGAGTTTTTACGCAGCGAAGTTGACGGCCTGTACGCGGCGCAGTCCGGCGCCGTGTTCGGCTCCACACTGGAAGACAGTTGGAACCGGCTGATGGAACGCTCGGGGTGGTGGGCGCCGAGCTACACGAATGCCGATGAGCTGTGGCAGCAGATGAAGAAGCAAGGCGGGTGGTGGGAGCCGGCGTATTCCCATGGCGAATGGAGCCGCGTGTTGCGCACCAAGTCCGGGCGGTTCGAATTCTATTCGCAGGCGCTGGCCGACGCGGCAAAGCAGCGGCGAGGCACGGCAAGGATCGACGACCGGGAATGCCTGCCGCACCAGCCAACGATTCCGGAAGCGACCACCAACTTCCCGTTGTTGCTGATGCCGGTCGAGCAACTTCCGCTTGCCGGCGGAGAGGGCGCGCACCTGCCCTACCTGGAGCAGATCGCCGGCGTGCACGTATTCGCCAAGTGGGGTAGCTGGCTGGAGATTCACCCGGAGACGGCGCGGACCTTCGGCATTGGCGATGGGGACTCGGTGTGGATTGAATCGCGCCGCGGACGCGTTCAGGCGCAGGCTCGTTTTTATGAAGGCGCGCGGCCCGGGGTGGTGCACCTGCCGCTTGGTTACGGGCACAAGTCAGGGGGCGAATGGGCGTGCCGCGGCGCCAATCCGCTGGAAATCGTCGAGGAGCAGGCTGACCTGGCCACGGGCCTGCCATCGGCCCATGGGACATACGTCAAGGTCTATCGCGCATAACAAAGGATGCCGCATGCCGCGTTGGGGGATGGTGATTGATCTCGCGAAGTGCACAGCCTGCCAGGCCTGTACGGTCGCCTGCCAGACAGAGAACAATGTTTCCTGCGTGCCGCCGAAGGAGGCAGAGCGCGGGCGCGTGATTTCGTGGATCAGCGTGCTGCCGCAGGTAGAGGGCGAATACCCCCGGCTGAGCATGCGGCCGACGCCGCTGCCGTGCGTCCACTGTGATAACCCGCCCTGCATTCGCGTTTGCCCGGTACAGGCAACCGCGATCAACCCGGAAGGCGTGGTGCGGCAGATTTACGCCCGATGCATCGGCTGCAGGTACTGCACCAATGCGTGCCCGTACACGCGGCGCATGTTTAATTGGTACAAACCCGAGTTTCCCGGGGAGTTTGCTGAAGCGCTGAATCCCGACGTTTCGGTGAGGCCGAAGGGCGTGGTGGAAAAGTGCACGCTCTGCCATCACCGGCTGCAAAAGGCCCGCGACGAGGCACGCGCCGCGAAACGGGAATTGGTGGAGGGCGACTATGTTCCGGCGTGCGTCGAGATCTGTCCCGCGGGGGCCATGTACTTCGGCGATCTCGAGGACCATAACTCGACGGTATCCACATTGGCCCGCAGCAGGCGTGCTTTCAAACCCCTGGAAGAACTCGGGACTCATCCCAAGGTGATTTATCTGGCGCAAGGAGAGTGGAGCGGTGGAGACGGGCAAGGACCACGCACATAACGAACAGGACTCGGTGCTGTTGCAACCCGTGATCGCGACCCGCAGGCCCTTTTACTACCTGGCCTTGGTCTTTCTTGGGTTCACCACGATCGCCTTTTTCGCCTGGATGCACCAGTTAAGCCGGGGCTTGGGCGTGACTGGCCTGAACGTGCCGGTGTATTGGGGCTTTTACATCACCAACTTCGTATTCTTCATCGGCATCAGCCACGCGGGCACGCTCATCTCGGCCATCCTCCGCCTGTGCCACGCAGAATGGCGACGCTCCATAACCCGCGCTGCCGAAGTGATCACCGTGCTGGTGCTGTTTTTCGGTGTCGGCAGCGTGATCATGGACCTGGGACGTCCGGAGCGCGCGCTGAACGTGCTGCTCCATCCAAACTTCCACTCGCCGCTGCTGTGGGACGTGTGCAGCATCAGCGTCTACCTGACTGCCAGCACGATTTACCTGTTTCTGCCGCTCATACCTGACATTGCCATCCTGCGCGATTGCGGCGCCAAGCCGGCGTGGCTCTATCGCCTGCTCGGGGTTGGATGGTGCGCGAGTGAGAAGCAGAAACGATTGCTCAACCGCGCCATCTCGGTGATGGCTGTGCTGGTGATCCCGATCGCGATTTCGGTGCACACGGTGGTGTCCTGGGTGTTCGCCATGACCGTCCAGCCGATGTGGCACTCCAGCATCTTCGGTCCGTACTTCGTGGTGGGCGCGATCTTCTCCGGCATCGCTTCCTTGCTGATCGTGATGGCGCTCATCAGGAAGATCTATATGCTGCAGGACTACCTCAAGCCAATCCACTTCAACAATCTCGGGCTGCTGTTGCTGGTGATGGCCCTGCTGTGGTTCTACTTCACATTTGCAGAATTCATCACCACGTTTTACGGCAGCGATCCCAGCCATCTGGTGGTCTTCTATTCCAAGCTCAACGGGCGCTACGCCGTGCCCTTCTGGACCATGGTGGTGACGTGCTTCATCATCCCGGTCGGCATTCTTGCCCGCCGGAAAACGCGCACCATCACGGGATGCGTGATTGCTTCGATCTCCGTCAACATCGGTATGTGGCTGGAGCGGTTCACCATCGTGGTGCCGACCCTGTCGCAGCCACGGCTGCCGTGGGCGAAAGCCACCTACTCGCCCACATGGGTGGAGGTCGCCATCACCATCGGGTTCGGCGCCACCTTCATGTTCCTGTATATGCTGTTCACGAAATTCTTTCCGATAGTCTCCATCTGGGAAGTGCGGGAAGGTCGTGAAATGGCCGTTCCCGAAGTTGTCTTGCGCGTGCAATCGTACTTTCCCAGCGACGTCGTCCCCTCGGCGTGAATGTCCTATCGCTGACACGCGAATTCTTGACCCACAAATTCGCAAGCATTCGCCGGTACGAATTTCGGACACAAGTAGCAAAATCGGACACGACGCCGTGGCCGTATTGCCGAGATATCCTCGGGTTCTTGCCTAATTGCAGATTTCTCAGCACGATTCCTGTTGATTTTTTCCTCAGCCGGCATGGTGAGTGGCAGCGCAGGTGCAAGTTAGCGGCTGGAACACCCGATATATGGAGATAGCATGAGAATCCCGCGTGGTTTCCTTGCGCCGTGCGCGCTCGCCCTGGGTCTTCTCGGGTTCGTACCGTTGACGGCAGCAGTGGTGGACCGGTCCCTTGAAGGGGATAAGAATTGTACCGTCTGCCACGATGCAGACTGGAAACCGCCGGTACTTTCCATTTACCAGACCCGGCACGGGGTCAAGGCCGATAAGCGCACGCCCGGGTGCCAGTCCTGCCACGGCGAGAGCCTCGAACATAGAGAGGATCCAGGGAACAAGTCGCCGGAGTTCGTTTTCGAAGCCAAGTCGAAGAGATTATCGCCCGCGGAGAAGAGAAACGAAGCCTGTCTTAGCTGCCACGAGTCGCGCATTCTTCCCCGGACGAATTGGTCGGGCAGCCAGCATGAAACCCGTGGCGTAGCGTGCAACGATTGCCATGAGATACACGCCCCCACCCAGAGGGTGTTGAGCAAACTAACGCAGTCCCAAGTCTGCTTTGCTTGCCACAAAGCCCAGCGGGCGCAGATTCAGCGCTTCTCGAGGCACCCGATCCTGGAGGGCAAAGTGACATGTTCCGACTGCCACAATCCGCACGGCTCAAACGGTCCAACGCTGCTGGTAAAGAACTCGGTTAACGAGACCTGCTACACGTGTCATGCGGAAAAGCGGGGCCCCTTCCTCTGGGAGCACGCCCCCGTTGTCGACGACTGTACGAATTGCCACACCCCCCACGGCTCAAACTTGGGGAGTTTGTTGAAGATGCGGTCGCCGATGATTTGTCAAAGCTGCCATAGCGGAGATCACGGAAAAAATCTCTACAGTGGTGCAAATCTGCCTGGCGGGGCTGTAACCACCGCCAATGGCCGGCTGCCCCTGGCCAGCCAGAGCCCGCCTGCCCAAGGGAATACCCGGGGTTGCACGAATTGTCACTCGCAGATTCACGGCTCGAATCATCCGGCCGGCGCCAAATTCCAAAGATAAAGATAACGATATTGAACTGGGGAAGGATGACGCAATCATGAAGGTTAACCATAGAAACGATCGCGGCACCAGTTCGGTGTGGGCTGTGCGCGGCGCGCTCATCGCTATCGTTCTGATGCTGGCCGTGCTGGACGGTTTTCAGGTCAACGCGGTTGCCCAAAATTCCGAAGCGAGCCAGACCACGCCGGAGAAAAGGGTTGAAGCCGGAGTTGGCGTGGTCAGCGACAACTCCTTCAAATTCGGCGAATACAACGGTTTGCATAATCAAGGGCCATTTGGCCTGAGCAATTTCGATCTCCGTGGCGGCGCCTCCTATAGCAGTGACAGCACCTGGCGCTGGTGCCTCCGCGGCACGAATATTGGCCTGGAAACGCGCAATTTCCTCGCTGAGTTCGGGCACCAGGGGAAGTTTCGGATCAGCTTCGGCTATGACGAGCTGCTGGCCAACCGCTCCGACACCAACCAGACGATGTTTCTGGGTGCAGGCTCCAACAACCTCAGCTTGCCCGCCAATTGGCTAGCGCCTAGAGTGCCGCAGCAAAACGCGAGCAGCGTCAATTTCCGCGCCTTCGATCCGATCGCCGGAACGGCAAGCGTCTACAACAGTGCCGGCGTGCTGACGGCGCCGACTGCGGCCCAGTTAGCCACCCTCGCCAACATTCGCGCCAACGACGTCCCGGACTTCAGCAATGTCGATCTCGCCACCAAGCGCACCAGGTTTGATGCCGGGTTCAGCTATAGCCCCAATGAACAATGGGACATCCCCATTAGCTTCCGTCATGAACACAAGTCGGGCAGCAAGGCACTTGGTGCTGTTACCTCGCAGGTCAGTGAGAACGCGGTCATCATTCCCGATCGTATCGACTACGACACGCAACAGGCCAACGCCAGCGTGAATTACAAGCTCAAGAAACTTCTGTTGACGTTCGCTTATTACGGTTCGTTCTTCACCAACAACGTCAAGTCCATGACTTGGCAAGACATCAACGATCCAACCAAGACTGCGACCATGTCGAGCATGCCGAGCAACCAATCCCACCAGTTCAGTTTGACCGGTGGCTACAAGATTTCATCTCACGCCAAACTGGTGGTGAGCGGAACGTATGGGCGCAACAGTCAAAATGACGCGTTTCTGGGCCCCTCAACAGCGTCCAATGGGCAGTTGGCATTCGGCCTTCCGACCGCGTCACTGGACGGGCTGGTCGTGACGGGCACAGTTACCGCTAAGCTAACCGCCAAAGCCGGCAAGAAGGTGAACCTCAGCGCAGCGTACAAATTCGACAACCGTGACAATCAGACCCCGGTTAACCTCTTTTTATTCCAGGATGCAAACGAATCAAAGAGTAGCGTCTCCCCCTTCGCCGGACGCAATGGACTGCCAACAACCCTGGGAAGCAATACAAACATTTATAACAACCGCGCCTACAGCAAGCAGACCAACCAGCTTAACGTGCAAAGTGAATATGCCCTGACCAAGAAGCAACGGCTGCAGAGCGGATACGACTGGCAGAAGATTGACCGCAGTTGCTCCGGCGCATGGATTAACTGCGCCGACGTGCCCACCACCAATGAACACACGCTGCGTGGGGAGTGGCGCACCAAGATGGTCGGCAATTTTAACGCCAGACTGGGCTATGCCTATTCCTGGCGCAGAGGGAACTATGACGAGAACGCCTTCCTGGCATTGGTACCCATGGCAAACGTCGTGCCCGCGGGGGCAACGACGAGCGTTTTAGGGTACCTTAATGCGACCGGTCTGACCGGGTTCGGTCCTGTGGCAGGCATGCCAGGCACACCCCTGACCGGCGATGCATCCCTCTTCAGTCCGAACGACAACATCGTGCCCCAGTCCCTCTATGGCAGCCGCAACAACATCAACGAACTGCCTGGTATGAGAAGGTACATGGTGGCTGACCGCAATCGCCACAAGGTGCGCTCATCTGTGGAGTGGCAAGCGACCCAGAAGTTCTCGCTGCAGGGCACGGGCGACTTTAACAATGACGATTACCTCCATTCGGTCTACGGTTTGAAGAAGGGAACCGGCTGGGAGGCAAGTGTCGATCTCACGTACACCGCGAGTGAAAACTTCGTTGCAAATTTGTTTTACACCTACGACGACCAGCGTTTTCTCACCGCAGGCGATGCCTATGGCAGCAACAGCGCCGTGGCCTTTCAAGGCCGGGCCGGCGATACCCTCGTTGCCGGCGATTGCTTCACTACCGTCGCGGCCAAGAACGCCAGCGCCAAGATAGATCCGTGCCTGAACTGGTCAAAAGACAATCGTGACAAGATCGATACGATCGGTTTCGTAATCCGGAGAAAGAACCTGATTTCCGGCAAGTTCGAACTTGCTGCGGAGGTTATGTTCACCCGGGGACGGACCAATACCGCGGTCAGCGGCGGGAGTTATGTCAACAATCCCCTGGCGCTCGCAGGGGCTCCCGTCCTCTCCGCCGGAACACCCGCAGTCTTTTTGATTTCCGCGTCCGATTACCCCGTGCAAAGAAACGACGAAATGATGGTGCGGCCGAGTGTCACGTACGCGCTCAGCAAAACGACGTCGTTCCGAACGTCGTATATGTTCCAGCGCCTCATGCCCACGGATTGGGCCTACGATGGATTGCAGTACGGAACGGGTACGAATTATCTGCCCACCGTTGAAAAGTTACCAAGCTACGGAGTTCATGCCGCCAGCTTCTCTCTGATTTACACGTTTTAGAGCTTGTTGAAGGAGCACGTAATGAGTAATGCCGAACGCCGCAACTCGACTGTCGGTCCAAAGTTGTTGGTAATAATTTTCACCGCGATTTTTGTGCTTGGTTTGTCGATCACCGTGTCTGCCCAGGACGCCCCGGCCACCTTCAAGACTAAGTGCGCCATGTGTCACGGCGCGGATGCGAGCGGCAATACGACCATGGGCAAGAAGTTCAACATTCCGGACCTGCGCGCACCTGAAATCCAGAAGAAAACCAAAGCAGAGCTCGGGACTGCGATTGCAAAGGGCAAGAACAAAATGCCCGCGTTCGAAGGCAAGATTACGGCTGACCAGGTAAACGAACTCGCAGCCTATGTTCATCAATTGAAAAAGTGAACTGCAGTCTGCCGCGACCCTTGCCTGCATACTGAACCCCAAGGTGAGGAATTACGTTTGCCGTTGCCCCGTCGTAACTGCCTGGTTGCAGACGCCCAGCAGTACCATCGTTATTCGCGGGGGTCTGAGGTACTGCCATGATCAGAGCGGCATCGCGTTTTGTTCCCATCATCCTGCTGGCAACGTTCGTCTCGGCGCAGCAGATACAGGTTCGTATGAATTCCCGGCTGTCTAGCGAGTCCACACCGGCGGGAAGTGCATTTGCGGGAGTTCTAGCTAACCAGGTGCAAATCAGCGGGCGAGATTGTGCCAAGGGCAGCCCGGTAGGCGGGGTAGTCACGCAGTCAAAGCGCTCGGGCCGGCTGAGCAGCCCGGGAGTGCTGCAGCTGCAGCCGACATGGGTTTCGTGCCATGGACGTAGGGTGTCTGTATCGGCGGATCCGGTTGTCCTCGAAGGGCGCTCGCATACGAAGCGAAATGCTGTCCTGATAGGCGGTGGCGCTGGAGCGGGCGCGGTTCTGGGTGGCGTCATGGGCGGCGGCAAGGGGGCCGTGATTGGAGCGGCGGTGGGCGCGGGTGCCGGTACCGTGGGCGCAGCTGCTACCGGACGTCACGAAGCGGTGATCGAACCCGAAGCCGTCGTAGGTTGGAACTTGCAGCAAAGCAACCCTGCCCAAACTCGTGATAGCCACTCGCCGCAAATGTCTTCCTACAAACATTCGGACGCGGCTCACCGTAGACAAGACGACGACGATGACGATGATTACCGGGATGACGATCGCCGGGAGAACGACCGCGCTTCACATGATGTGCGTTTCACCGATCACGACCGTGTTTATCTGAGCCGCTGCCTCGCGTCGAATTACCGGTTGCCTCCGGGGCTGGCGAAGCAGGGCAAGATCCCTCCCGGACACGCGAGAAAGATGCAGCAGGCCGGCTACACGGCGATTCCGTATGCGTGCACGGCTGAGCTTTCTCCCATTCCGAGCGGATGGGAACGGGTGATCATGGATATCCGCGTCATTTTGTTCGACACGGCGCATCGGGAGATCGATTCGTTTGTGTGGAGGAATGACGGAGGAGAGTAAGTATCGATAGTTGCGTCTCTCTTCAATCGGGGCGACCGGTATAGTGCTCGTCGCGATGCACAACGTGGTGGTCCTCCGCCGCTTCTAGGTGTGTGATCACTTGCGCCCGCACACCCAACGACTTAGGCAGGCTTTCTTCCAACTGCGTGGCGATGGTATGCGCCTCGCCGACCGAAACTTCGTTGGGAAACAACAGGTGGACCTCAATCATTAGCGTGCATGATGGGATTGTAAGCATTAGACACGAGCCGATGCACCAAAACGAAAACGAAAATCAGTTTCGGCTCATCATCCCTTGGCCGCTGGCGGCACGTGATCACGCAACAATCGCAGGTGGAGTCCGGCGGTCGGAGTTTGGCCGGCGGCGAAGCCGGCTAGAAGCAACGATAAGACCGAGAACAGGGCACTTCAGCGAGGCGGCAATGCGTCTGCCGGGCATCGTCTTGCCGGCGCAAGACGGGCCCCCAATTGCGATGATATGACCTTTGGGAAGCTGTTCAAGCGGTATTCGCTGAAACGATCAGGCCTGCTGCACCGCCTGAAACCGCTCAACCATTGCCGCGATACCGTACTGCCCGTCAATGGTTTCGGAGCGCACAACCTTTCCGTAGCAGCAGACCATCCCGCTAATGGTCAGGCCAAGTTCCCTCGGCAGTACCAAGACAACCTGAATCTCGGTGCCCTCGCGGAGCGCGACGTCGGTGACGATAAAAATCCCACCGAGGCTGATGTCCCTCGTGGTGGCAGCGAGGGTGTGCCCACCCGCTCTGATAGTTGCGGGAGTAGCCATTTCAATCCGTTCATGCAGTCGCCTTATCGCTGTAAGTGTCATGCACCGACCTCTGTTGCGGGACTTGCCGGCACTAGAACTGGGCCGAATACTCACAGTGGGTTCTTCAAATGAACAAAGTCTGCATTCTTGACGCCACGTCTCATGCCGTCAGGTTGGCTCCTAAGTGGCTGATACCTCAGCGATTGGAATGGCAATCGGACTTTGCCGAAGAGGAATGATGGGAGCGAATGTCGCAAACATTTGCGCTTCAGGGGCAGAAAACTTTCCAGTGAGGACGATTGCTTAGCGCTCCTGTTTCCGGTACATAGGACGCGCTCGCACAGCGATATCCGTAATCTCTCGCACCTCGAAAGTGTGGAGCTCCGGACTGCATTTGAGAAAGGGGGCGAAGCATATTTTCGACGTCCGGGTCAAGCAGAGGACTCTGGTGAGATGACTGCTTTGAGGGATACACGAAGAAGACGCGGCGAGAGCAGTTTCTGGATGAGATTGGGCAGGTGGTGCCGTGGGCGAAGCTGTGCGCATCGATCCAGCCACATTATCCCAAGGCGACGGGTGACCTCCGGTGGAGCAGGTGCAAAATCATCGGCTGTAATTCATTGCGGTATCGCACTTATTAAGAGTCCGATCCAATTTCCATCTGCCACTCTTCGGGACTCATGAGGCCTTACGCCTGGTCTTTCTAATTATGGTGGACACTCCTTTTCTGCTGTTTACCGTTGCCTCAACCTGCCCACCAGGTATCGTCCTCACAACCCGTTTCTCGGTTTTGCGCGCGCGGGAGGACGTCGACTTCTTCTTCGTCGATCTCCGTCTTAAGTAATTAAGTTACACTACCGACTATTCACGCCAAGCTACCGTAAGCGGAAGGCCACTTGAAGGGACGGTGCCACTGTATGGGGATAGTCCTCCGGCCTACGCCATATTGGGAATTGGCCTTTAACCGTTAACGAGGCACAATCAACCTTGAGTTTGTGTATCCGGCAGCCCGGCGCGCAAACGGTTGAGGGCCCGAGCATGAACACCGAACTCGAACCGGGAGATTGGGAAGCAGAACGCGCTGAATGGATTTATGTTCCCTATGAGCAAGCCGACAACGCGAACAGCGTGCTGGCTCTGCTGCGCTGGATTGCTGGCTTTGCGGTGATCGCTTGGCTGGCGTGGAAAGTCAAGGGAAGCGTCTCTGGCAGGGTGTGAAATCGCCTTAAGCGTAAGTGAAAGACAGGGCGCGTATGAAGGTTGATTGTCGGGTCCCAGTTCTTGGTCTGGCCGTTCTGGTCCTGATTCTGTCATCCAGTTCAGAGTCCTCCACCGCTGCGAAGACGTCGGACCAAATACCTCCTGCATACCAGGACAACCCATACCAGTACCTGTACGGGATCGTGGTCAAAGCCGAGGTGTTTCGGCTCGGGGATCAACTGTTCACGAACCTTGAAGTCAAACCGGTGCAGACGTACCTCGTGTTTTCTCAGTCCGTCACATTTTGTGGCAATCAAGAAGGTAAGCTCGACTTCGCCACTTCGCAGACAGTGGTGATGGTCTACAGTCGC